>JACESO010000019.1 GCA_013911745.1 Sphingobium sp.
TTGGTGAGGCGATGGAGCCGACCCTCTGCAATGGCGACGAGGTTATGATTAGCCGAGTTCGCTTCCAGGAGAGCGTGCGTGAAGGCCTTTACGCCATCCGTGGGTCTTCTGAAATCTTCGTAAGGCGAATAGCGATCGACCCAACGAAGAACCGTCTGACCGTTCTTACTGACCACCCTGCATATCCGAGCTGGCAGGGCATCCAGCGCAAGGGCGTCGATATTGTCGGCCGGGTGATCTGGATCGGAGCTCGGGTGACCTAGGGTCAGGACCCATTGAATTGCTTGCACAGGGGGTGATTGGTTGATTCAATGTCAGCGTCGAGGAGGCGCTGGTCGTGGATGTTCCGTTTCTGCTGAGCGAGGCGCAAATGCGCCGGATCGAACCGTTTTTTCCGCTGTCGCATGGCATTCCACGGGTGGACGACCGTCGGATTATCTCGGGCATCGTCTATGTCATCAAGCACGGTCTGATGTGGCGCGATGCTCCGAAGGGGTACGGTCCGCACAAGACGATCTACAACCGGTTCGTGCGCTGGAGCCGGCTCGGGGTCTTTAACCGCATCTTCGCCGAACTGGCTGGCGCCGCCGGCGAACCCGACCGGATCATGATCGACGCGACGCATCTCAAGGCGCACCGCACGGCATCCAGCCTCCTAAAAGGGGGGCTCTTTCCCGATGTATCGGGCGCACCAAGGGCGGGCTGAACTCGAAGCTGCACACGGTCTGCGATGGGCAGGGGCGGCCGATCGTCATGCTACTCACCGAAGGGCAGATGAGCGATCACAAAGGCGCAGTTCTGCTGTTTTCGCGGCTGCCCCAAGCCAAGGAACTGCTGGCTGACAAGGGCTATGACAGCGACTGGTTCCGCCACGCCCTTGCCAGCCGCGGCATCACCCCATGCATCCCGCCAACGGCCAATCGCAAGGTCCAGCACGCCTATGACAAGCAGCTCTATCGCCAGCGTCACAAGATCGAGAACCTGTTTGCCCGTCTCAAAGACTGGCGACGCATCGCCACCCGCTACGACCGCTGCGCGCACACATTCATGTCCGCCATCACCATCGCTGCAACCTTCTGCTTCTGGCTCTGATCAATGAGTCCTGACCCTAGCTGCCATTATGACACCGCGCTGCCTGAGGCTCTAAGCGGCCATCCCAGCGTGCGATGCTGGCGCGGAGCAAGATGGGTAGCAGTCGCGCTGGCTGGGAGGTGAAACGACGACTCGCACAAGCGCAGTCGGACAAAGCGCAGGCCATGAATCTTTCACCGTGAACGCTGATGTGCGGAGGCTGAGCAGCCGCAGTGCCGAATTAGCGCGCTGCTACCTAGAGAGCTACCTAGCACAAAAATGCTCTCAATCGCCCGATCCGGCGACATTAGTATCTGATTGAAAAGTAGGGGGAAAGTGGTGGACGCACTAGGGCTCGAACCTAGGACCCGCTGATTAAGAGTCAGCTGCTCTACCAACTGAGCTATGCGTCCACTGGGCCGTTGGTGTCCCATCCGCATCCGGCCCGATGCAAGAGGATGGTGGACGCACTAGGGCTCGAACCTAGGACCCGCTGATTAAGAGTCAGCTGCTCTACCAACTGAGCTATGCGTCCGTCGCCAGTCGGAAGCCGCCCGGCGAGGAGCGGCTGTTAGCAGGCACCTTCGCCTTTGCAAACAGGAAATCACCCCCGGCCGAAAATTTTTCGGCGACGCTTCGGTCAGGCCCAGTTGCCCGGCGTCGCGCGCTGCTTGCGGGCGCGGTCGATCGACATGATGATGCCCACGCACAGCATGACCGTCAGCATCGACGATCCGCCGTAGGACATGAAGGGCAGGGGGATGCCGACGACCGGGGCAAGGCCCATGACCATCATCAGGTTGATGGCGACGTAGAAGAAAATGGTGGTGGTGAGGCCGGCAGCGGCGAGCCGCGAGAATTTGTCCGGCGCGCGCAGCGCCACGCGGATGCCCCAGCGAAACAGCAGCAGAAAGCCAAGGATCAGCAACGTGCCCCCCAGCAGGCCCCATTCCTCAGCCATGGTCGCGAACACGAAATCGGTATGTCCTTCGGGCAGATAGTCGAGATGGCTCTGGGTGCCGCGCAGGAAGCCCTTGCCGAACCAGCCGCCGGAGCCGATCGCGATTTTGGACTGGCTGATATGGTATCCCGCGCCCAGCGGATCGCTCTCGGGATCGAGGAAGATCAGCACTCGGTTCTTCTGATAATCATGCAGGAAGCTGAAGGCGATAGGGATCAGCCCCGCGCCGGCAAGCCCGGTGCCGATGAACAGGCGCAGCGGCAGGCCGGCGAGGAACATCACCGTCACGCCGCCCGCCGCGATCATCGTCGCGGTGCCGAGGTCCGGCTGCACCAGCACCAGCGCCCATGGCACGCCGATCAGCACCAGCGCCGGCCAGATCGCGTTCCACCGCCGGATTTCGCCCACCGGCAGCATCGCATAAAAACGCGCGATGGTGAGCACGATGATCGGTTTCATGAATTCGGACGGCTGCAACTGCATGAAGCCGAGGTTGATCCAGCGCTGGCTGCCACCCGCGACGCCGCCGATCAGTTCCACCAGGAACAGCGCCGCCAGCACCGCGCCATAGGCGGGAAAGGCGTAGCGGGCGAATACCTCGACTGGAATGCGACTGAGGCCGAGCGCCATCATGGAGAAGATGCAGAAACGAAGCGCCTGGTTGAAGGCCCAGGGGAAGATGCTCCCTCCGGCGGCGCTGAACAGCACGACCGTGCCGAAGCCCGCGATGGCCAGCAACAGCGCCAGGATGCGCCAGGGGAAATCGGTCAGCGGCTTGGGAACGATGCTCATCGCTCGCCTGCCATATTGGAACCGGGCGGCGGCGGGACATCATCCGCCTCGCCGGCCGGCGTCGGCGCAGGCGCCGCTATATTGCCGGCCGCTGTATTGTCCGCGGCATTGGCGACGGGCGGCGGCGCTTGCCCCTTCTCGATCGCCTTCGCAAGGCGGAAGGCCGCCATCTGCCGTGCCTGCCGCTCCGCCGGGGTGCCGCCCCAGCCCTTCTCCAGCGTCTCCAGCTTCTCCATCGCCTTCTTGGGATCGAACAGGTAAGACAGCGTGTCGCTGGCGATCATCGGCGCGTCCTCGATCCGGTTGATGTGGCCGCCATGTTCGATGATGCAGGCGATGGCATAGCGGGGATTGTCGAACGGCGCGAAACCCTGGAACAGGGCGTGGTCCCGCAGCTTGAAGGGCAGGCCCGCATTGCCGCGCACGCCGCCAGCGCGCTCCGCCATCGTGATGCGCCGCACCTGCGCCGTGCCCGTCTTGCCCGCGATCATTACGCCGGGAATGGAACTGCGCGCCGCGCCGCCGGTGCCGCCGCCGTTCACCACCGCATTCATGGCGTCGCGGATGACGACCAGATGCTCTTCGCTGACGCCCACAGGCTCGGGCCTGGCATTGGGCGCACCGAAGATAAAGTTGGGCATCAACTGCCTGCCCGTCGCCAGCCGTGCCGCCATCACTGCCATCTGCAGCGGGTTGATGAGCATATAGCCCTGGCCGATGGTGGCGTTGACGGTATCGTACACCTGCCACTTCTGATCATATTTCCGTTGCTTCCATGCCGGGTCTGGCACGGTGCCATAGCTCTGGCTGGGAAAGGGGAGCGGGAATTTCTGGCCCATGCCGACGCGGCGCGCCATGCTGGCGATGGGGTCCATGCCGATGCGCTGGGCCATCTGGTAGAAATAGATGTCGCAGCTTTGCGCGATCGCCCCGCGCATGTTGAGCGGGCCATGGCCGCGCCGCTTGTGGCAGTGGAAGAGCGTGTTTCCAACCCGGATCGCGCCGCCGCAACTGACCGTCTCGGCCGGCGAGATACCCGCTTCCAGCAGCGCCAGCGCCACCATGGGCTTGACCGTCGATCCGGGCGGATAGAGGCCCTGCAACGTCTTGTTGCGCAGCGGGACGTGATCGTCCTTCGACAGCATTTCATATTCCAGATGGCTGATGCCGTCGGAAAAGCTGTTGGGATCGAAGCTGGGCATGGAAGCGAGCGCCAGCACGTCGCCATTGTGGCAGTCGATCACGACCACCGATCCGCTCTGGGTCGCGAGCCGCCGCCCGGCAAATTCCTGAAGGCCGGCGTCGATGGTGAGCTTGATCGAGCGGCCCGGCGAATCCGGCCGGGTCGTCAGCTCCTGCACGATCTTGCCGCGCGCCGTCACTTCCACCCGCTTGGCACCCGGCTTGCCGGTCAGATGGAGATCGAATGCTTTTTCAAGGCCATCCTTGCCAACCTTGAAGCCGGGCGTGATGAGCAGCGGATCCTTGCGCGCCTTATACTCCTCGGCCGTCGCCGCGCCGACATAGCCCAGCAGGTGGCCGACCGATGCGCCGGCGGGATAGTTGCGCGAAAAGCCCTGGCTCGGCGCGACCCCCGGCAGGTCGGGCAGTCGCACGCTGATCGCTGCATATTGATCGTAGGTCAGCTTGTCCGCAACCTGAACCGGGCGGAAGCCGGCGGACTTTTCCAGCTCCTCATGAATGCGGTCGACCTCGTCCGGTTGCAGCGAAAGCAGGCGGGCGAGCTGTCGCACGGTCGAGTCCGCGTCCAGCATCCGTTGCGGGATCAGGTCGACGCGAAAATCGGTGCGGTTGTTGGCGAGCGGCCGTCCGTTGCGGTCGATGATCCACCCTCGGCGCGGCGGGATCAGCGTCAGGTTGACGCGATTGCTCTCCGACAGCAGCGTGTATTTCTCGTTCTGCGCGATGCTGATCCACGCCATGCGGCCGACCAGCATAGCCCCGACTAGCCCCTGCAACCCGCCCACCACCATCGCGCGACGGCTGAAGGTCAGGGACTGGGCGGCTTCGGTGATGATCTTGCGCTTGGGAGTCGGAAACTTCATGCCATCACGCGCCAGCGGTCGATCCGCGCGCATTGCCGGACGACGAAGGGGAAAAGAAGGATCGTCCAGACCATTTGGGGCAAAACCAGCAAGAAGCGCACGGAACCTCCGCCGGTGATGCGCGCGAAGAACAGCCCACCGGAAATGCAGAAGATAATCGCCAATGTAGCGATAAGCCAGTCCTGCCGATAGCTGCGCCACACCATGCGATGTTCGATGGCGTCGATGGCGATGAGCGCGACCGTCCAAAGGAACATGGCGGAGCCGATCGGCTGGCCGCTCGCCATGTCGTCGAACAGGCCCAGCGGCACGCCGATCCACGCGCGCCACAATTCCGGGCGCAGCAGCCGCCAGGACAATAGCAGCAGCAATCCGAACGGTGGCATGATCGGCGATTGGGCAATGACCGGCAATGTCGTCAGCAGCGATCCGAGCAGCACGGTGATGATCGGGGTCGCCTCCAGCCGGAAGCGGGAGGGGTGCCGCCCTAGCCTGGGAACATGATGCAGATGCGGGTCGATCATGGCGCGGCGGCGGCGTTAGCGGGCGCGCTTTCATTGGCGACGGGCGCGGCGGTGGGGCCGGGGCGCGTCACCGCTTCCTCGAAGATGCGCTCGACCACCACCGCATCGACGCGCGCGGGATTGGCGAGCGGGACTCCATAGGCGATCTCGCCCTGCGCGCGCACCACCACGGCGACGGGGATGTTGGGCTGATAGACGCCGCCGATGCCGGATGTGACGAGCAGGTCACCCGGCTTGAACGGATTGCGGCCAGCCGACAATGCGCGGATTTCCACCGATCCGTCGCCGAGCCCGGTCGAGATGGCCGGGATATTGTCCGCCGCCCGCCGTACCGGGACGATATTGCTCGCGTCGGTCAGCAGCAGGACGTCGGAACTGTTAGGCGTGGTGCTGTGGACCCGGCCGATCAGCCCTTCGGGCGCGCGCACCGGCATGCCCGGTCGCACGCCCTGCCAGCTACCCGCGTTGAGGCGCGCGAAGCGCCGTGCGCTGGACGAGGAGGAGGCGATCAGGCGGGCGGCGAGCAGGTCGCTGCTATCCTCGTCAACCAGCTTCAGCAGCTTCTTGAGGCGCAGATTTTCCTGCGCCACCGCCTTCGCCTCGATGATGCGGTTGCGGTCGGCCTCCACCTGCCGGCGCAGCGCGACATTTTGCGATCCGGCACGCCAGTAGGATGCCAGCACCTCGTCAATGGAGGCGACGCCGCTCACCATGCCCTTCATCGTGACGGACGCGGGCCGACCGATCTCCGCCGCTGCGACGCGCAGGGCGGAAAAGCCGGTGGGATCGAAAATGGCGATGACGATCAGCAGCAGGCCGACGGCCGCGCCGGTCAACGCCACGACATAGCTGGCGAACAAGCTATATTGCGCCCGCCGGTTCAGACCGGGGCGTCGGCTGGGTGGCCGCGCCATCCTCTATGCCCCCTCCAAGCGTCAGGCGGTTTGCAGCACACCCCGGAAGATCGGATCTTCCATCGCGCGGCCGGTGCCGATCGCGACGCAGGTCAGCGGATCTTCCGCGATGGTGACGGGCAGGCCTGTCTCGTCGCGCAGTTCGTCGTCCAGCCCCTTGAGCAGCGCGCCGCCGCCGGTCAGCACGATGCCCTGATCGACGATATCCGCGGCCAGCTCAGGCGCGGTATTCTCCAGCGCGATCCGCACGCCTTCGACGATGGTGCTGATCGGTTCGGCCAGCGCATCGGCGATCTGGCCCTGGTTGATGCTGATTTCCTTGGGCACTCCGTTCACCAGGTCGCGGCCCTTGATGTGGATCGTCTCGCCCACGCCATCCTCGGGCGGCTGCGCCACGCCGAACTGCTTCTTGATCCGTTCGGCGGTGGCTTCCCCGATCAGCAGGTTGTGGTGGCGGCGGACAAAGGAGACGATCGCTTCGTCCATCTTGTCCCCGCCCACGCGCACGGATGTGGTGTAGGCAAGGCCGCGGAGCGAGAGCACGGCAACTTCGGTCGTGCCGCCGCCGATGTCGACGACCATGGAACCGATCGGCTCGGTCACGGGCATGTCGGCGCCGATCGCGGCCGCCATCGGCTCCTCGATCAGGAAGACCTGGCTGGCGCCCGCATTGCTGGCGGCGTCGCGGATCGCGCGGCGCTCTACGCTGGTGGAGCCCGACGGCACGCAGATCACGATTTCCGGGGCACGCCAGGGGCTGTGCTTGCCGCCATGCACCTTGGTGATGAAATGCTTGATCATCTGTTCGGCGACGTCGATGTCGGCGATCACGCCGTCGCGCAGCGGCCGGATGGCCTCGATCGAATCCGGAGTCTTGCCCATCATCAGCTTGGCGTCTTCGCCCACGGCCTTGACCCGCTTGACGCCGTTCAGCGTTTCCACCGCCACCACCGAAGGTTCGTTGAGAACGATGCCGCGCCCGCGCACATAGACCACCGTGTTGGCGGTGCCGAGGTCGATGGCCATATCCTGCGACGAAAATTTGAAGAGACGCGAGAAGATCGACATGCCTTATCCTGTATCGTCCGCCGCCCCCGTCAGCGCGTTGCGGGGCCGGTCGGATAGCGGTTTCGCTCGTCCGATCAGCCCTGTTTCCTTGCACCTTGCAGAGCAAAAAATATGGGATCGCGGCTCGCGGAAAGCGCTCGATTGGGCTAGTCCCTAACCAATGTCAATACGCCGCCTGCCCGAACATCTGGTCAATCGTATCGCTGCCGGTGAAGTGGTTGAAAGACCCGCCAGCGCGCTCAAGGAATTGGTTGAAAATGCGCTTGATGCGGGTGCGACTCGCATCGCCATCCGCGTGTCAAACGGCGGCCTCGACCGGATCGAGGTCAGCGACGACGGATGCGGCATGGATTCGAGCGACATGGCCCTCGCGCTGGAGCGCCACGCCACATCGAAGCTGCCCGACGATGCCATTGAAAATGTGGCGACGTTGGGCTTTCGGGGAGAGGCGCTGCCCTCCATCGCCAGCGTGGCGCGCCTGTCCATCGATAGCCGCCCGGCCGGCGCCGACGGGTGGAACCGGACGGTCGACAACGGGCAGCTCGTGGCGGAAGGGCCGGCCGCGCTGCCGCCGGGCACGCGGATCACCGTAGAGCAGCTGTTCGCCCGGGTGCCGGCGCGCCGCAAATTCCTGCGTTCGCCCAAGGCGGAATATGCCGCCTGCCTGGATGTCGTGCGCCGGCTGGCCATGGCCCATGCCGCCGTCGCCTTCTCCGTGGAGCATGACGGACGCCGTGTGCTGGGCGTGCAGGGCGGGGAAGCGCGGGAGGAGCGGGTGGCCGCGCTCACCGACCGTCAGCTGGCCGAAAATCATGTGATCGTCAGCCTTGAGCGGGAAGGCGCGCGCCTGTCCGGCGTCGCGTCGCTGCCCACCTACAATCGCGGCGTTGGCGACCATCAATATCTGTTCGTGAACGGCCGGCCGGTGAAGGACCGGCTGCTGATCGGCGCGCTGCGTGGGGCCTATGCCGACATGCTCGCGCGCGACAGGCATCCGGTCGTCGCGCTGTTCCTGGACGTTCCGCCTACGGAGGTGGACGTCAACGTCCACCCGGCCAAGACCGAAGTGCGCTTCCGCGATCCGGCGCTGATCCGTGGCATGATCGTGTCGGGCCTGCGCCGCGCGCTCGACGCGGAGGGCTTCCGCGCCGTGCAGATGGCTGACCCCGCCGGCCTTGCCGCCTGGCGGCCAGAGCCGGCGTCGCCCACGCCTATCGGTGCCATGCCGATCTTCGAGGCGGCCGCCGGTCCGACCAGCTACAATCCGCTCTATCAAAGCGTCGGCGATCGTCGCCCGTCCTTCACCACCCCGCCACCGCAGGCTCGCGCCGAACCGGCCGCTGCGCCTGCTCCGGAGGGGCATAGCTTCCCGCTCGGCGTAGCGCGTGGGCAGGTGGCCCGCACCTATATCGTGGCGGAGGCGGAGGACGGTCTCGTCATCGTCGACCAGCATGCCGCGCATGAGCGGCTGACGCTGGAGCGGATGCGCCGGGCAATGGGAGGGCAGGGGGTTGCCTCGCAAGCGCTGCTGCTGCCCGAGGTCGTGGAACTGGACGAACCCGCCTGCGACCGGCTGGAGGCGCGGGCTGCCGAACTGCGCGACTTCGGTTTGGAACTGGAACGGTTCGGCCCCTCGGCCATGCTGGTGCGAGCGGTGCCGGCGATGCTCGGCCAATCCGATGTGCAGGGGCTCGTTACCGACCTTGCCGACGATCTCGCCGCCTATGACAGCGCGCTGTCGCTCAAGGAGCGGCTGGACCTTGTCGCCGCGACGATGGCCTGTCATGGCTCCGTGCGGGCGGGCAGGGTGCTGAGCGTCGCGGAAATGAACGCCCTGCTGCGCGAGATGGAGGTGACGCCCCGCTCCGGCCAGTGCAATCATGGCCGCCCGACCTGGGTCAAGCTAGGCCATGGCGACATAGAGAAGCTATTCGGAAGGAAGTAGCCGCCGGAGGCGGAGCAGTTAGGCCGGTCGCGTTCGCCACATTGTGATGGGGATCATCGTCAGCACGGGTTCGTCGTGCTGGTTGTAGATCGTCACCCGGTTACGGACGATGCCCATTTCGGGCCGGCTTGCCGACGCCTTCTTGTCGATCACCTCGTTGGTTCCGCGCAGCGTGTCGCCGGGACGCACCGGCCGCAGCCAGCGCAGTTCGTCAACGCCGATCGCGCCCAGGCTCGCTGCCTGCCGTCCGGGCTCTTTCTGCATCGCCGCCACGAACATTTTCATGAACAGGGCTGTGGTGTGCCAGCCGCTTGCCGCGAGCGATCGGAAATGAGTTTGCGCGGCGGCTTCGTCCGACAAGTGGAAGGGCTGCGGGTCGAATTCGGCGGCGAAGCGGATCACGTCTTCGCGCGACACGGTCAATGGTCCGGCATCGAACCCATCGCCGACCGCGATATCCTCGAAATAGACTATGCCGTCCGCCATCATCCGTCTCCTGTCCAGATGATGGCTTACGATTGCTTTCCGTTTACGTCAATGTCAAGCGATGCTGATTGAAGGCTGACCGCGCGGCACGGTTAGCGTTGCACGCGTGTTGATGTCTGCTCCGGGCGTCGACACATGGTCCATCACGCGGACTCGCGTGGTCCAGGCCTCGGGCGTCACGTCGCAGACCAGATAGCCGCGCTGGTCGTTCAGAAATTTCAGCTGCGGATTGTTCTTGAACATGAGGTCGCTGCCCGCACGCAAGTCCTGCCCGTCGCCGCCCGAGGAGATGGACGTGGAGACGAACTCGACCGCTACCGGCTTGCCCTCGCTTTCCAGCAAGCCGGCGAAATTCTGATGCTCGTCGCCGGTCAGCACGACCACATTGTCGAGGCCGCGCATCTTCGCCAGCATCCGCTTGCGCGCCACCTCATAGCCAGCCCAGCTGTCGAGATTGTAGATCTTCTCCTTTTCGTCGGCGTAGCGGCGGCGGTCCAGCGACATCATCATCACCTGCTGCGCGACGCAATTCCATTTCGCCTGGCGACGCGACAGGTTTCGGACCGCCCAGCTTTCCTCCTCGGCAGAGATCACCTGCGCCTTGGCGTCGTCGATGCCCGCGCAATGGGTCTTGAACCCGTCGTCGCAGGGCTGGTCCGACCGGAAGGAGCGGGTGTCGAGGAAATCGATCGAAAGCAGGTCGCCGAACCGCGCCTCCCGATAGGCATTGGTGATGATGCCGTTGCGCGGCAACAACGCGGCCCGCACCGGCATATATTCATACCATGCCTGAAGGCCCGCCTGCCGCCTCAGCCGGAAAACTTCCGGCGGCGCATCCTTCCAGTCGAAGTCCCCAACCCAGTTATTCTCCACCTCATGGTCGTCGAAGGTGGAAAACCATGTGTGCCGGGCGCGTGCGGCCTGCAGGTCATAGTCGCTCAGATATTGGGCGTAGCGCAGGCGATAGTCGGTAAGGTCGAAGCAGTCCTGCCCGACATGCTGGCGGACCTGATCGACCGGCAGCCCGTCCTTGTCATAGTCAGGCCCGCGCTGCTTATACTCGTAGATGAAGTCGCCATAATGATAGACGAAGGCGAGATCGTCTTCCCGCGCGAGGTGGCGGAAGGCCGTGAAATATCCATCCTCGTAATTCTGGCAGCCCGCGACGCCGAATTTGAGCGCGGTGGGGCTGGCCGAGGAAAGCGGCAGGGTGTGGGCGCGGCCGCGCGTGGATTGATCGCTCCCGAGGGTGAAGCGATACCAATAGGGCCGGTCGGGTTGCAGCCCCGCCACCTCGACATGAACGCTGTGGCCCAGTTCCGGCCGCGCGGTCGCTTCGCCGGACGCGACGATGGTCTTGAACCGGTCGTCGCTCGCCACCTCCCATTTCACCGGCAGCGGGACCATCGGCATCCCGCCATGCGGATCGAGCGGCTTGGGCGCCAGCTTGGTCCAGATCACGAAGCCGTCAGGGGCCGGATCGCCCGAGGTGACGCCCAGCGCGAAGGGATATCCCGCGAACCAGCTTTGCGCCTTAACGATGGCGGGTGCGGCCAGCATGGGCGCGACTGTGGCAGTGGTCAGGATCTGGCGGCGGGTGAGCATGGGGATGGGCGACCTTCGGATTCGGATGAATGACCTGTGTCTTAATCCGCTCCCCTATCCGCGCAATATGACAGGATGACGCGCGTCCCTCAGGCGACCCAGGGACGTAAGGTGCGCCATGCCTCCGCTTTCTTCTCGCGCGACAGGCTGGCGTAGGCGCCGCTGGAGGAGGGGAGGTCGATCAGCGTCAGGCCGGTCTGGCTTCCAAGCTGCTTGCGCCCGTGAAGAGCCGCGGTTTTGCCGTTGAAGGCCACCGCCTTCAGCGCAGGCAGGCGGCTGACGAAGAGGCCAAGGTCGCGCAGTTCCGCGCCCCGGATGCTGCCATCCAGACTGCCTTCCCGCTCCGCGCTTTCGATCACGTCCCACAGGCCGACGGCGCGCGCCTTCAGCCGCTTGAGCCGCATCGCATAGGGCAGGCCGCGCACATCCTCGTCCAGCACGTCACCCAGCAGATGCCAGAAGGCGTTGCCGCGATGGGCATAATATTCGCCCTGCCGGATCGACGCGTCGCCGGGCAGGCTGCCCAGGATCAGCAGGCGGGTGTCGGCGTCGACGCTGGGCGGAAAGGCGAATTTGAGCGGCATTGGCTTTTACCCGTCATCCCTGCGAATGCTGGGATCTCAGGCCTTGGCGCCTTCCCGCCCGCGACCTCAGCCTCCGCTGGGGTGACGATGGTTGGCTAGACATTGAACCGGAACAGCATGATGTCGCCATCCTGCGTGACATAGTCCTTGCCTTCGGACCGCCACTTGCCCGCTTCCTTCGCCCCCGCCTCGCCGTTGAACTGGACATAGTCGGCATAGGCCATCGTCTCGGCGCGGATGAAGCCTTTCTCGAAGTCGGAATGGATCGCGCCCGCGGCCTGCGGGGCCTTGCTGCCCTTGGTGACGGTCCAGGCGCGGGCTTCCTTCGGCCCCACGGTGAAGAAGGTGATGAGGCCCAGCAGTTCGTAACCCGCGCGGATGATACGGGCGAGGCCGGCTTCGGTCAGCCCCAGCGCTTCGAGATATTCGGCGCGCTCCTCGATGGGCATGGTGACCAATTCCGCCTCGATCGCGGCGGACACGATCACGGCCTTCGCGCCTTCCGCCGCCGCCTTCTCGAACACGCGCGTCGAATGGGCATTACCCTCCGACGCGGCGTCCTCCTCGACATTGCAGACATAGAGGACAGGCTTTGCCGTCAGCAACTGCGCCTGCGCGAACAGGCGCTCCTCCTCGACGTCGCGCGGCTGCGTCAGGCGGGCGGGCTTGCCCTCGCGCAGCAGGTCGAGCGCCTGCCCCAGCACGGATGCTGCGGCCTTCGCCTCCTTGTCGCCCTGCGCGGCCTTCTTGGCGAAGTTGGGAACGCGCTTCTCCAGCGATTCCAGATCGGCCAGCATCAGTTCGGTCTCGACCGTTTCAGCGTCGGCGATGGGATCGACCTTGCCCTCGACATGGGTGATGTCGTCATCCTCGAAACAGCGCAGGACGTGGACAATGGCGTCCACCTCGCGGATGTTGGCCAGGAACTGGTTGCCCAGGCCCTCGCCCTTCGACGCGCCGCGCACCAGGCCGGCGATGTCCACGAAGCTAAGCTGTGTCTCAATGATCTTGGCAGACCCACCGATCTTCGCAATGGTCTGGAGCCGCTCGTCGGGAACCGCGACGCGCCCCTCGTTCGGCTCGATCGTGCAGAAGGGGTAATTGGCCGCCTGCGCGGCCTGCGTCTCGGTGAGCGCATTGAACAGGGTGGACTTGCCCACATTGGGAAGGCCGACGATACCGCAACGAAAACCCATTTGACTGCCTTACACGATCGGAATGACTATTGCCGCGCCGATAGCGTCTGGCGCGCGGAAAGACCAGCCTTGGTCAAACAGGTTAGCCGCGCGTCGGGGTAGGACAAAAGGCGCAGTTGAAAAGCGCGCCCGCCACGCGACATGGGGCGGATGACTGGAGGCGACATGACGGAACAGGGCGGCGCGCAGGACGAAGGCTGGTGGACCGACGCTACCGGCCGGCGGTGGAAGAAGCGCCCGCCGCACGAAACCGGCGTCATGGGCCGCTGCCCGCGTTGCGGGGAGGGGCATATCTTCCGCGGTTTCCTGACCGTTCGCGATCATTGCGAGGTGTGCGGTCTCGACTACAGCTTTGCCGATCCCGCAGACGGCCCGGCGGTGTTCGTGCAGCTTTTCGCCTGCGTGCCCGGCGTCATCTTCATCCTGATGCTGGAGATACTGGCCCGACCGCCGCTCTGGGTACACATCGCCGTCGGCATACCGGTGCTGATCCTGACCACCGTGCTGCCGCTGCGGCCGATCAAGGGCTGGCTGGTCGCCGCCCAATTCACCACCCGCGCGTAGGAAGCGGGCACCAGCGCCCTGTGGGCAAAACTGCACGGCGAAGGGCGCGGCTGACGTGTCGATCAATGCCGGAAGAACAGGGTCACTGACGCCACATGGTTGACGCGGGTGTTGCCGGCGCGCTGGTTGACGACCTGGTTGAGGTAGCCGACCTCCAGCGTGGACGCGCCCGGCAGGCCGAGTTCCGCGCCGATGAAGCTGCGGAGCTGATCGAAGCCGGAGCGCGCGCCCCAATCGGTGTCGTTGAGCGCGGCGAAGCCTTCGGCATAGAACAGCGCATTCACGGCGTCGCTGTTCGCCTTCAACGGCTTTTCGTAGCGGATCATCTCGCGCAGCCGCCAGCCCATGTCGTCGCCGTCCGACCGCCAGCGCTGCTCCAGTCGCGTGCGGGACGATAGCTCGCCGCCCAACGGCTTGCCCAGAGTCCAGCTGAGCTGCTGGAAGCTGCGTTCCTCGTTGACGTCCGTGCCCTCGTCGATAGGCACGACGACATGCGCGAAACCCTGGTAGAGCGTGAGCGAAGGCGAGAATTTCCATCCTAGCGCGCCCCGGAACAGCGCCTGATCGACGCGGGAGATGCCGTCGCCCACGCGCGGCTGGACCTCTGCGAAATAGACCAGTTCGTCCTTGATCGATCCCATCGCCGTCAGGTTGAGCCAAAATTGCTCATCCTCGCTTGTGGCCGCAAGGGCAGGGGAAGACAGGCAGGCAAGCGAGGCGGACAGGCAAAGCAGAAAGCGGCGCATCATGGTCCTTGGAAAGGGATGAAGGGGACGGCCGGACGATCGGCAGCCTATCCTCCCTAATGCGCGCGCATTTCCGCCTTGTTGCTGCTTCGTGAGTTTATGTCAGGTGCACGCCCTCTTTGCGTCAGGTGATGACACTGGGGCGATCCATGCCGCTGAAGCCGGCAATGTCCGCCACCTCCTGCGCCGCCGCGATCAGCGGCGAGAGCGCGTCGGCCGTTTCCAGCGTCAGGTCGCCGTCCGGCCCGACATAGCGTTCGATATAGACACGCAATGTCGCACCCTCCGTACCTGTACCCGACAGGCGAAACACCACGCGCGATCCGTCCTCGAACAGGATGCGCACGCCCTGGTTGCGGCTCACCGACTGGTCCGTCGGATCGGTATAGGCGAAGTCGTCGGCACTCTTCACCGTTCCGCCGCTGTTGGTGGTGCCGGGCAGGCTGTCCAGCTTGCCGCGCAGCGCGGCCATCAGCGCGTCGGCCTTGTCCTTCGCGATCGCTTCATAATCATGACGCGCATAATAGTTGCGGCCATAGGTGGCCCAATGATCCGCCATGATCGCGGCCACGCTTTCCTTCCGCACGGCCAGGATGTTGAGCCACAGCAGCACGGCCCAGATGCCGTCCTTTTCCCGCACATGGTCGGAGCCGGTGCCCGCGCTTTCCTCGCCGCAGATGGTCGCCATGCCCGCGTCGAGCAGGTTGCCGAAGAATTTCCATCCCGTCGGCGTTTCGTACAGCGGCACGCCCAGCTTTTCCGCCACCCGGTCGGCCGCGCCGCTGGTCGGCATGGATCGCGCTATGCCCTTGAGGCCTGCGGCGTAGCCGGGCGCGAGATGCGCATTGGCGGCCAGCACGGCCAGCGAATCCGACGGCGTCACATAGATATGCCGCCCGATGATGAGGTTGCGGTCGCCATCTCCGTCCGACGCCGCGCCGAAATCGGGCGCGTCGGCGGCCATCATCCGGTCGTAAAGTTGCTTTGCGTGGACCAGGTTCGGATCGGGATGATGATGCCCGAAATCGGGGAGCGGCGTTCCGTTCATCACCGTGCCGGCGGGCGCGCCCAGCCTTCGCTCGAAAATCTCGGTCGCATAGGGGCCGGTGACCGCGCTCATCGAATCGAAGGCAAGCGTGAAGCCGCCAGCGATCATTGCCCGGATGGCGGCGAAATCGAACAGGGTCTCCATCAGGTCGGCATACAACGCGACCGGATCGACCACCTCGACCGCCATGTCGCCCATCATCGTCTCGCCGATCGTGTCGATATCGACATCGGCGGCGTCCAGTATCTTGTAGCTGTCGATTGCCAGCGTGCGGGCGTTGATCGCGTCGGTCACCTTCTCCGGCGCGGGGCCGCCATTGCCGATATTATATTTGATGCCGAAATCCTCGTCCGGGCCGCCCGGATTGTGGCTGGCCGACAAGACGAGGCCGCCGAACGCGCCGGAGGACCGGATCAGGTGCGATGCCGCCGGCGTCGACAATATGCCGCCCCGGCCGACCAGCACCCGGCCGAAGCCGTTCGCCGCCGCCATCTTGAGCGCGATCTGGATGACCTCCCGGTTGAGGAAGCGTCCGTCGCCGCCCACCACCAGCGTTTGGCCCCGATAGCCTTCCAGGCTGTCGAAGACCGACTGGATGAAATTTTCGGCATAATGGGGCTGCTGGAACACCCGCACCTTCTTGCGCAGGCCGGACGTGCCCGGCTTCTGGTCGGTGAACGCTGTCGTCGGCACGGTGAGAATCACGATGGAGGCCCCTTGCAAGATGATGCGGCAGCGGCCTTATGGCCCGTCTGCGTGACATTGTACAACGCACAAGGGGAAGAGCGGTTCAGCCAGGGCCGTCCCTCATTCGGACAGGCGGCGGGCAACCTCGCTCATGAACCGCACGTCGTCATTCTTCGCCAGCCATTCCGCCTCCGCGCCGATCGCGCCCAGCATGTCGGCCAGCGAGTCCACCTCGTTCTTGGCGTAGTTGCCCAGGACATAGCCATGGACCTTGTCCTTATGCCCGGGATGGCCGATGCCGATGCGCACACGGCGGAAATCCGCCCCGATATGGGCGTCGGTCGAGCGCAGGCCGTTATGCCCGGCATTGCCGCCGCCGCGCTTCACCTTGACCTTCATCGGCGCAAGATCGAGTTCGTCGTGAAAGACGGTCACATCCTGCGGCGTCAGCTTATAGAAGCGCATCGCCTCGCCGATCGACCGGCCGCTTTCGTTCATGAAGGTGGCGGGTTTCAGCAGCAGGATCTTTTCCGGCCCGATGCGGCCTTCCTGCACCCAGCCCTGGAACTGCTTCTTTGGCGGGGAGAAGCGATGCATGTCCGCGATCAGGTCGGCCGCCATGAAGCCGACATTGTGCCGGTGCGTCGCATATTGCGGTCCCGGATTGCCGAGCCCGGCCCAGATCTGCATCCAATGTCCTCCACAATAGCAAAACCCCGCTCGGGATCGGCCCGAACGGGGTTGAGCAAAAACCTGTCGGCAGGAAAAGGCTTATTCGCCTTCGCCCTCGCCGTCCTTGGTCGTGTCGCCTTCGCTGCTCTTCAGAGCCGAGGGCGCGACGATCGTGGCGATGGTGAAGTCGCGGTCGTCGATCGCGGTCTTCGCGCCCTTGGGCAGGGTTACCGCGCTGATGTGGATCGAATCGCCGACTTCGAAGCCGGACAGGTCGACGACGACATCCTCGGGGATCTCGGCGGCATCGACCACCAGTTCGACCTCGTGACGCACGACGTTCAGCACGCCGCCCTTCTTCAGGCCCGGCGAGGCGTCTTCATTCTCGAAGCGCACCGGCACGTTGACGCTGACGGTGGCGTGTTCCGAAACGCGCAGGAAATCGGCGTGCAGCGGACGGTCGGAGACGGGATGGAACGCCACGTCCTTGGCCAGCGTGCGGACGGACTTGCCGCCGACTTCGACCATGACGACCGAATTGAAGAAGTGACCGGTGCCGAGCAGCTTGTTGAGGAGCTTTTCCTCGACGTGGATCGACTGGGGTTCTTCATTGTTACCGTAGATGACGGCGGGAACGCGGCCCTCGCGGCGGAGAGCGCGGGAGGCTCCCTTGCCTGCCCGATCGCGTGCCTCGGCCGACAGCGTAAGCTGCTCGCTCATTGCGTGTCTCCAAAAGCTAATTGATGTACCTTCCCGCCACGCCTCCAGGGATGACCATCGCGGGAAGGCGGCCCTTTAGCAGAAAAGGCGGCAAAGGCAAGGGCCGAGAGCCGGGGCGCGTAACTTGCCTGCCTCCCGCGTCCTCCCGATTCCCTCGGTCCGTGCTACTGCACCCGCGTGACCTTAAATCCCCTCGCCTCCAGCATCGCGATCAGGTTGCCCTTGCCGGTGAGGTGACCTGCGCCCACCGCGATGAAGGGGCGGCCCTTCATCGGCTCGATCGCCTTCACCCAGTCGCGGTTGCGCGCGACCAGTATCGCCTCTTCCACGACCGGGTCGGGTTGCTCACCAATCTCATCCTCCTTGGCGATCGCGGCCATGTCGCCCTTCAGCCAGGCGGCAAGGATGCGGTCGTACAGCGCCTTCATGCCCTTGGCTTCATGGACGGTCTGCACCAGCAGGCGCGATTGCGCGGTTGGGGGAAGCGTATCGAACGCGCCGAACTGCCGCTCCACCGTCTCCAGCCCTCCGATCGGCTTGCCCGCCTGCTTGAAGGTCGCGATCAGCACCGGCTCCACCCCGTCGCTTTGGCTGACGCCAAGGCCCTGCTGGCTGGCCGCCGACAGCAGCATCGCCGCCGCCCAGCTTTCATAGCCGGACAGCAATTGCGTGTTGGTGCCGCCATCGGCCATCGCCTTGTCCAGCGCGGCGACCTCGCTTTCCGGCACCCGCTTCTCCAGCGGCGGCAGGCCGGGGCTGCGGCCCATTTGCTCGAACAGCGTCAGCGTCTTCTGTTCGTCCTGCAGATCCGACGCCTCGAGCACCAGCCGGTCCGCCTGGCCCATCGCCTCCCTGATCGTCGGCGTGTCCCAGGCGACGCCCTTGGGCAGCACATGAATGGTGCCGAACAGCCATCCCTTCATGTCGCCCCGTTGGACCTGCCACAAGGCCGGGCCGCTACCGCTCGGCGGCTGCGGGGCAGGGGCCTTGTCGCAGGCAGTGACGATCAGGAGCGCGAAGAGTGCGAGCAGCCGGATCAGCACGGGCTTATTTCCCCACGCGCGTCGTCGTGACGCCCAATGCCTTCAACTGATCCTGCACGCTGTCCTTGCCCGCCAGATGGCCCGCGCCGACCGCGACGAAGACGGTGCCGGGCTTTCCCAGCCGCGCCTTGATCCATTGCGCCCAGCTCGCGTTGCGCCCGATCAGCAGCACCTGCGCCAGTTCGGGCGTCGTTTCCAGCGATTCGTTCATCATCTTCGCCAGCTTGTCGGGTTGCCCCGCCTGCCAATAGCGCAGCAGCGATCCGAACTCCTTTTCCATGTCGGGCAGGCCATCGACCGTGGCGTTCAGGAACTGGACCTGCTGCGCCATCGGTAGGCCGGCGAAGAAGCCGACCTGCTGCTCGATCGTCTCCAGTGCGTCGACCTTCTTGCCCGCGCCGGTCGCCGCCGCACGCAGGGTCTTTTCAGCGCCGATGTCGCTGCGATCGCCCAGCTTCTCCAGTGGCGCGACGGACAGCGCCATGCCGCTCATCCACGGATTGAACATCTCGAACGTCTGCCAGGGCAGCCCATTCGCCTGCATCGCCGCCTGATATTTGCCGCGCGCCTCCGGGCTCAGCCGGTCGGACAGCTTCACCCCGTCCTGCGCCACCGCCTGCCGCATCATCGTCGTGCCCAGCGCGGCGGGATCGTCCGGCTCCACGATCTCCAGCACCAGTTCGTCCGACGCGTCGAACGCCTGCTTCACCGGGCCGTTGAACCAGTCGATCCCCGGCTTCATCACATGGACCGTGCCGAACAGGTAGATGGTGGTGTCGGCATCCTTCGCCTGCCAGAGCGCCGGGGAGGCGGCGGACGCATCGCGCGCCTCCGCCCCCCCGCCCATCATCAGAAGAGCGGCGGGCGTGACGCGCAGCAGGGCGCGGAGCAGGACGGAGATCATCTTCATGCCCCCGAAGATGCGCATCGCATGCGCCAAGGGCAAGCGGGTTTACCCTCTTTGCGCCGCAATCGCTTGACCCTTCGGGAGCCATGCGCCAAGGCGCAGGGCCTGTCATTCAAGCAAATAGCGTAAAGAAGGACCATCGTGGCCGAAGGCAAAGCGCTTTCTTTCCAGGACCTGATCCTGACCCTCCATGCCTATTGGGGGCGGCAGGGCTGCGTCATTCTCCAGCCCTATGACATGGAGGTCGGCGCGGGCACATTCCACCCCGCAACCACGCTGCGCGCGCTCGGCCCCAATCCCTGGAACGCCGCCTATGTGCAGCCCAGCCGCCGCCCGACCGACGGCCGCTATGGCGAAAACCCCAACCGGCTCCAGCATTATTACCAATATCAGGTGATCATGAAGCCGTCCCCCGCGAACCTGCAGGAACTTTATTTGGGGAGCCTCGCGGAAATCGGCATCGATCCGCTGGTCCACGACATCCGCTTCGTCGAGGATGACTGGGAAAGCCCGACATTGGGCGCTTGGGGCCTTGGGTGGGAAGTCTGGTGCGACGGCATGGAAGTCACCCAGTTCACCTATTTTCAGCAGATGGGCGGCTTCGACTGCAAGCCGGTCGCGGGCGAACTGACCTACGGGCTCGAACGCCTCGCCATGTACATCCAGGGCGTCGACAGCGTCTATGACCTGCGCTTCAACGACGCGGGCGTCAGCTATGGCGACGTGTTCCTGGAAAACGAGAAGCAGATGTCGAAATGGAACTTCGAGGTGGCGAACACCGACAAGCTGTTCCAGTGGTTCAAGGATTGCCGCGCCGAATATGACCAGTGCATCGACGCCGGCGTCCCGCTCGCCGCGTTCGAGCAGGCGATCAAGGCATCCCACACCTTCAACCTGCTCCAGGCGCGCGGCGTCATCTCCGTGCAGGAACGCGCCAGCTATATGGGCCAGGTCCGCGACATGGCGAAGGGCAGCTGCGAAGCATGGATGAAGAGCAACGGGTGGGCGGCATGAGCGATTTCCTCCTCGAACTGCGCTGCGAGGAAATCCCGGCGCGGATGCAGCTGAAGGCGTCCGAAGACCTTGCCCGCCTCTTTACCGAGGAACTGGCGAAGGCCGGCCTCAAGCCCGCGTCGATCGACAGCTTCGTAACGCCTCGTCGCCTCGCGCTCATCGCGCGCGGCCTGCCGCTGGAAACCGCCGCCGTCAGCGAGGAATTTAAGGGGCCACGCACCAGCGCGCCCGATCAGGCGCTCGAAGGCTTCCTGCGTAAGACCGGCCTCACGAAGGACCAGCTGGAAGACCGCGATGGCATCTGGTTCGCCGTGATCAACAAGCCTGGCCGCGCGACCGCGGACGTGCTGGCGGAGGCTGTGCCCACGGTCGTGCGCGCCTTCCCCTGGCCCAAGTCGATGCGCTGGGGCACGGCCAGCCAGACGACCGAAAGCCTCCGCTGGGTCCGCCCGTTGCAGGGGATCGTCGCCATCCTGGGCGAAGAGTTGGTGGACATAGAGATCGAAGGGATCAGGTCGGGCTACGCCACGCTCGGCCACCGCTTCCATCACCCCGGCGAAATCACCATCGGCGGCGCGCATGATTATGTGGAGAAGCTGCGCGCCTGCCATGTCATCGCCTCTCATCAGGAGCGGCAGGCGGTCATCGAGGCGAAGGCGGCGGAAGCCGCCGCCGCGCACGGCTACAGCGTGATCGAGGACAAGGGCCTCGTCGCGGAGAATGCGGGTCTTACCGAATGGCCGGTGCCGCTGCTGGGCGATTTCGACCCCGCCTTCCTTGAGGTGCCGCCCGAAGTCATCCAGCTGACGCTGCGCATCAACCAGAAATATTTCGTGCTGAAGGATGCGACTGGCAAGCTCGCCCCCGCCTTCATCTGCACCGCCAATATCGAGGCGAAGGACGCCGGCGCGGCGATCATCGCCGGCAACCGCAAGGTGCTCGCCGCGCGGCTCTCCGACGCGCGTTTCTTCTGGGAACAGGACCGCAAGACGAGCCTCGCGGACCACGCGCAGAAGCTGGAGCGCATCACCTTCCACGAAAAGCTCGGCACCGTCGCCGACAAGGTGGAGCGGGTGGCGAAGCTGGCACGATGGCTGGTCGAGGAGGGGATCGTCAAGGGCGCGGACGCCGACCTAGCCGAACAAGCCGCCCGCCTCGCAAAGGCCGACCTCGTCACCGAAATGGTAGGCGAGTTCCCCGAGCTTCAGGGCATCATGGGCGGCTACTACGCCCGCGCCGAAGGCCTGCCGGACGCAATAGCCGACGCCATCCGCGACCATTACAAGCCGGTCGGGCAGGGCGACGAAGTGCCCATCGCGCCGGTGACGGTCGCGGTGAGTCTGGCGGACAAGCTGGATACCATCGCCGGATTTTTTTCCATTGGGGAAAAGCCGACGGGATCAAAGGATCCGTTTGCTCTTAGAAGAGCTGCTTTGGGTGTCATTGCTCTGGTGCTTCAAAGCGATCTGCGTGCGTCTGTTTACGATCTATTCAATGCTGCGGTCCCGAGTTCGGATGATCCGGACATGGCGACAATCGTCGCCGCTGACGATTTCAATGATTTTGTCATAGATCGTCTAAAGGTGCAGCAGCGTGATGCTGGTGTGCGTCACGATCTTATCGATGCTGTGGTCCTCATGGGCGGAGACGATGATGTGGGAGGTGAACGCGATCTCGTCCGCCTGCTGGCTCGCGTGAAGGCGCTTCAGTCCTTCGTCGCCACCGACGACGGCGCGAACCTGCTCGCCGGCTACAAGCGCGCCGCGAATATCCTCAAGAAGGAGTGGGAGACGCCTGCACCCGCCGCCGCCCTTTCCTACACCCCCGAACCCGCCGAAGCTGCGCTCATCGCCGCGCTCGACGCCGCGGAACCGCGCGCGGCGCGGGCGGTAGCGGACGAGCGGTTCGAGGAGGCGATGGCGGCGCTCGCCACGCTGCGCGCGCCGATCGACGCCTTCTTTGAAACGGTGACGGTCAACGATGCCGATCCGACGAAGCGCACGACTCGGCTCGCCCTCCTGGCACGGGTGCGGGACGCGGTGCACAATGTCGCAGACTTTTCAAAGATTTCGGGCTGACGTAACTTAATGTCACGTTTTGCGGGAAATATGCGAAGTTAAGCCGGATATCTCCTATTTTCCGGTTCCCATTCTCGCGCTAATGCGGCTAAATTGTTGCAGCGCACAAACACGGCATTCAGTGCAGGGAGAGCCGGATCATGATCAAGACGGAAGAAGCCAGCATGAACGACACCGCCACTCGCTATGTCTATCGGTTCGGCGGCGGCGTGAATGACGGGGGCAAGGGCGACAAGAACCTTCTCGGCGGTAAAGGCGCCAACCTCGACGGCATGGCCGCGATCGGCCTGCCGGTGCCTCCGGGCTTCACCATCACCACGGAAATGTGCACCCGCTATTATCAGGATGGCGGCGTCTATCCCGACAGCCTGAAGGCGGAAGTCGCCAACGGCATCTCCCATATCGAAGGCGTCACCGGCAAGCGCTTTGGCGATGCCGCCGATCCGCTGCTGGTCTCCGTCCGTTCGGGCGCGCGCATTTCCATGCCCGGCATGATGGACACCGTCCTCAACCTCGGCCTCAATGACGAGACGGTGCAGGGCCTAGCCGCGGCGTCGGGCGACGAGCGTTTCGCCTGGGACAGCTATCGCCGCTTCATCCAGATGTATTCGGACGTGGTGCTGGAACTGGACCATGGCGCGTTCGAGGAAGCGCTGGAGATCGCCAAGGAAGACCAGGGCTACACGCTCGACACCGAAATGACGGCTGACGACTGGAAGGCGCTGGTCGGCGAATATAAGAGCCTCGTCGCCAAGCTCTGGAACAAGCCCTTCCCCCAGGATGTGCATGACCAGCTCTGGGGCGCGATCAGCGCGGTCTTCGGATCGTGGCAGGCGGACCGGGCCAAGGTCTATCGCCGCCTCAATTCCATCCCCGGCGACTGGGGCACGGCGGTCAACGTGCAGGCGATGGTGTTCGGCAATATGGGTGACACCTCGGCCACCGGCGTCGCCTTCACGCGCGATCCCGCCACCGGCGAGAATGCCTATTATGGCGAATATCTGATCAACGCGCAGGGCGAGGACGTGGTCGCGGGCATCCGCACGCCGCAATATCTGACGAAGGCGGCGCGGGAGCGGGCAGGGGCCAAGCCCTTGTCGATGGAAGAGGCGATGCCGGACACCTATGCCGAGCTGGCGCGGGTGTTCCAGATCCTCGAAACCCATTATCGCGACATGCAGGACATCGAGTTCACGGTGCAGCAGGGCAAGCTCTGGATGCTCCAGACCCGCTCGGGCAAGCGCACCGCCAAGGCCGCGCTCAAGATCGCGGTCGACATGGCGCATGAAGGGCTGATTTCCGAGGAGGAAGCCGTCGCCCGCGTCGATCCCGCCGCGCTCGACCAGCTGCTTCACCCCACGCTCGATCCCAAGGCGCCGCGCGACGTGCTGACCAAGGGGCTGCCGGCTTCCCCCGGCGCGGCATCCGGCGCGATCGTGTTCGATGCCGACACGGCCGAGCGCCGCAACGAACTGGGCGATGCGGTCATCCTCGTCCGTGTGGAAACCAGCCCCGAGGACATTCACGGGATGCACGCGGCCAAGGGCATCCTGACCGCGCGCGGCGGCATGACCAGCCACGCCGCCGTTGTGGCGCGCGGCATGGGCCGCCCCTGCGTGTCGGGCGCGGGCAGCCTGTCCATCGACAATGCCAACAAGATCCTGCGCATCGGCGGCCGCGAGTTGAAGGAAGGCGACGTCCTCACCATCGACGGTTCGACCGGCGAGGTGATGGCGGGCGAAGTGCCGACCGTTCAACCGGAGCTGGCGGGTGATTTCGGCACGCTGATGGGCTGGGCGGACAAGGTCCGTCGCCTCAAGGTGCGCGCCAATGCGGAAACCCCGCTCGATTGCCAGACCGCGCGCGATTTCGGCGCGGAGGGCGTGGGTCTCTGCCGCACCGAACATATGTTCTTCGACGCCGCGCGCATCACCGCCGTGCGCGAGATGATCCTCGCGGACAGCGAGAAGGGCCGCCGCGCCGCGCTCGACAAGCTGCTTCCCGAACAGCGCGACGACTTCGCGCAGATATTCATGGTGATGGCCGGCCTGCCCGTCACGATCCGCCTGCTCGATCCGCCGCTGCACGAATTCCTGCCCCACGGCGAGGCGGAATTCGAGGAAGTGGCGAAGGCCGCGGGCGTCGGCGTCGAAGCCTTGAAGCGCCGCGCGGCCGAACTGCATGAATTCAACCCCATGCTAGGCCATCGCGGTTGCCGTCTCGGCGTCACCTATCCCGAAATCTACGAGATGCAGGCACGCGCAATCTTCGAGGCTGCCTTGCTGGTGAAGCAGCGCAGCGGCGAAGCGCCGATCCCCGAAGTCATGATCCCGCTCGTCGCGACCCGCAAGGAGCTGGAGCTGATGAAGGCGATCGTCGACCAAGTCGCGAAGGATGTGTTCGCCGAGCAGGGCGCGTCAGTCGAATATCTGGTCGGCACGATGATCGAACTGCCGCGCGCCGCGCTCAAGGCCGGGGAGATCGCCGAGGTGGGCGAATTCTTCTCCTTCGGCACCAACGACCTGACGCAGACGACCATCGGCATCAGCCGCGACGACGCCGGGCGCTTCCTGACACAATATGTGGACAAGGGCATCTTCGCCCGCGATCCCTTCGTCAGCATCGACGTGGAGGGCGTGGGCCAGCTGATCGAACTCGCCGCCGAACGGGGCCGGGCGACCCGCCCCGACATCAAGCTCGGCATCTGCGGCGAACATGGCGGCGATCCGGCGTCCATCGCCTTCTGTGAGAAGACCGGGCTCGATTATGTGTCGGCGTCGCCCTACCGCGTACCGATCGCGCGCCTTGCGGCGGCGCAGGCTGCGCTCGCCAGCAAATGACGCAAAAAGGGCGGGGATCTTGCCCCGCCCTTTTTTATCACCTTCAAGAGGTCCGCGCTTCAGCGCGATCCGGTAAGGCGGCCCAGCAGTCCCGGCTTGCTCTCGCCGCGCTCCAGCGCCAGCGCCTGACCGCGCCAGTCGTCGCGCGCGATCGTGCCGGGCGTCAGGCCCAGCCGCGCCTCCAGCGTCGCTTCCTGCTCGGCGTTGATGGCCGCAATCTGGCTGTAGCGGTGATAGCCCGCCTCGTTGAGCGCGACTTCCTCGCGCTGGCTGATCCCGCTGATACGGCTCAGATCGTCGCGGCCATGCATGCCGTTCGCCGCCACGCCGGCCGTTCCGGCGGCAAGGCCACCGGCTGCGGGCGTCGCGACGGGCGCGGGCCGCTGCCGCTCCAGCTCCACGATCCGGGCGTTCGCCGCCTCCAGCCGTGCATCCCGATCTTTGATGCCGGTGCGGTGGGCGACCCGCTCATCCTGCCACAGGCGCTTGAACTTCCCCCGCCCGCTCATCATCAGGCCCAATATCCAGCCGATGAGCAACGCTATGACCAGCAGCGCCAGGTCGTTCATCGTGAAGTTCATCATGGCACTCTCCTTCGGCCAGTCGAACGAGGGATGGGCCGAAAGGTTGCGACGCGTGCCCCCTTCGCAAAAGTGCAAAAAAGGGGTTGCCCAATCTGCCGCACGCTTCTATCTGCGCGTCTCCACGCACCCGTAGCTCAGCTGGATAGAGCATCAGACTACGAATCTGAGGGTCGGACGTTCGAATCGTTCCGGGTGCGCCATATTTTCGACCGGCGCTGTGGATGGGCTTGAAGCCCGCGTCGATCGATGAAAAAGCACCCGTAGCTCAGCTGGATAGAGCATCAGACTACGAATCTGAGGGTCGGACGTTCGAATCGTTCCGGGTGCGCCATTTCGGTTCGGCACGGCCAACCGCTCCAGCCTAAGATTGACAGACTGCCCTGCGAGGGTTCAGCGGATCACGCCACGATCGCGGGGATGCCGCATCGCCGTTGATGCACGCGCACGTCCGCTGATCCCAGCCTCACGCCCAGGGTCGCAGTAACGCTGTTCAACAGGCTGTCGATCACCGGCGCGGTCGTGCCCAGCAGGGCTCCGACGAGGGGGCTCAGCGGACTGTTGCCCACCGTGATGCCCAGCACCGACACCTGCACCTGCGTTCGCTGGGCAAGGCTGGCGGCGATGCCCTGCGTCAGGTCGGTTGTGCTGACGGTCTTGACCTGCTGCGCGTCGATCTCCGCCGCCGAAAAGCGCACGCTCTGAGCCTGCGTCCCGCCCAGCGAGACCTGGGCGAACCCTGTGATCTGCGTTCCCAATGTCTGCGCCAGCAGGGCGGTTCGCGGGGTGACCGGCATCGAGAAGTTCGTAAGCGCGGCGACATCCACGTCCCCCAACGCCGCAGATCCGATCGACGGCGTGACGGCGAGCGTGACGCCGCCATCCGGCCCACAGCCTATGTCCGAAAGGCGCGCCTCGGCTGCCGCCAACTCGACATAGAGGGGGATGCGCACGGATGCGAGGCCGCCCAGCGCCGTGGCGACCGTGCTTTCCAGGTAAAGGCGCGTCTGCGCCGTGCGCACCACCACCTCGCGGCTGCTGGTGAGGGTCATGAGCGGCGACCGGCTTTGCCCGCCGCCCGTGACCAGCATCAACCGTGTGCTGCTGAGGCCCGGAACGGTAAGTCTAAGGTCAATAGGAACGGACACGCCCGATGCCGGCGTGAGCACCATGCGCAGCATGGAAAAGGCGTCGAGCAGGATATTGGGCTGTCCGGCCGGATCGGCTGCGTTGCGCGCGGGCCCCAGGTCGATGATGTCGCTCATCCGCACGGTACGCCCCGGGATACGCCCGGCCAGCGCCAGTAGGGTCGTCGCGGCGGGGCTGCCCGCCGACGCATCCGCCATGGCGGCCAGCAGGGTGGAGAGCGGAATATCCCGGTCGAACAGCGCGCCATAGGCTTCGCCATCGCGGCCAAGCCGCAACCGCAGGGCATCGGCGACATGGAGGAGATCGAGATTGGCGCTCGCCAGCCCGTTATAGTCCATCACGGAAAGGTTGAGTTCCGTACCGGCAAGACTGGACAGCAGCATATTGGGTACGCCGCCGCTGAGCGACGCGAGACCGGTGCCGATGGAGAAGGCGGCCGCATCGGACTTGGCGGCGGTTGCCCGCGCCGCGAGATCGACGCCGTCGCGTCCCACCAGCAGCCGTCCGAAGAAGAGGGAAACACGCCGCTGCACCGCTATGCGGGTGGCGCCGCCTTCCGGGTCGCC
Organism: Sphingobium sp.; assembly: GCA_013911745.1. Taxonomy (GTDB): domain Bacteria; phylum Pseudomonadota; class Alphaproteobacteria; order Sphingomonadales; family Sphingomonadaceae; genus Sphingobium; species Sphingobium olei. The sequence continues at coordinate 27,828 of JACESO010000019.1, forward strand.
CGCGCGAAATCGCGATGCGACGGGAACGGCCGGGTTGGCGGCATAGCTGCCGGCCTCCACCGACGCGATGGTGACACCGCCGATCCCGCTTCGCGCGATCAACTGTTCGGCCGCCGTGCGACCGCCGCTCGCCGCCGCGAGCGCGGCGGCGTCCGCTATCCCCTGCAACTGCCGTCGCGCAAGGTAGATGGAGCCAAGGTCCACGGCGACGGTGCTCGCGCCAGCCAGCATGAAGATCGATCCGGCAAGCAGCACGCTGATGCCGCCGCGACTGTCGCGCATCAGGCGGTCAGGGCAGCGATGGCCGATCATCCGGCGATCCGCACCACCGCACTGCGCTCCAGCACTTCCCCCGGCAGCGGCACAGGAAGTACGGAGAAGATCGTGGCGTTCGCGAGATTGTAGCGCAGCGTGACGGTGCAATAGCCGCCGCTCTCACTGGTGCCGAAAGCGATGGTCTGGGCGCCCGGCAAGGGAAAGGCGGCGCGGCTGGCGGTGACGCTCTGCTCGATCAGCATCCGTCGTTCGGCGCTGTCCAGCCCGGCCACCGCCGCGCGGGCCGCGTCGTTCGCCGCCTGTTGCAGGCTGTGCGCCGTCATGAACCAGCTGCCATAGGCCAATATGCCGAGCAGCAGCATCGCCATCAGCGGAACGGCGAAGGCGGCCTCCACGATCGCGCTGCCGCTAGGGTCGCGCAACAGGCGCCGAATGAAAGAGGCGGGTTTCGCAAACATGAGGGGCAGCCTATCGCCGGACGGTCAAAGGCTGGTTTTCCCAACGTCGCGCCGCCAGTACGCAATTTATGCAAAGCGGTTGAGCCGCCCGCTCGCGCAAAACGCCCGGCCTCCCGCAACAGTGAAGGCCCCGTGTCGACATTCATCCGAATTGGACGTGGTTCTACATATGTGCGTGGGCGCGCGCTGGGGTCACCAGGATGATCGCGCCTTCCGTACCATATGTGCCGTGCAGCCGGGCAACCGCGGCATCGACACGCGCCACCGTCCCGTCATTGGTCAGCAACTGGGTGATCAGCTGCCGGTCGCCATCGCCCCGCAACACGCTTTCCATCTGAGCACGGAAGGCCGGTCGGACGGCCAGTTCCACCAGATCGGCAATCGCCGCCTTGATCAGCCGTTCGCGCGGCAGGCCCAGCATGGCGCAGAAATCGCCATCGGCCGCCTCGATGAAACCGCGCGCTGATACCCGCACATGCGCGATCCCGCCATGTATCTCCATCGCCTTCATCATCGCCGACCGGACATCGGCCAGCCGGTGCCGCTGCATGTCGGCGGTGATGTCCCGCATCAGCAGCGCCACGCCCTGCGCGAACGGAAATGTCTGCACATGCAGCCAGCTTTCCTCGCGGAAGGGTGAGGGGATATCGGCTGCGCTCGCTTCCCCGGAGGCCAGGCTATGGCGGATATGCGCCTCGGTCAGCGTCCCGCTGATTTCGGGAAAGGCCTCCCTCAGCAACTGCCCCTCGACTTGCCTGTCCAACCGTCGCGCCATTCCCATCGCGACGCCGCTGGCATGGCCGATGGTCATGTCCGGGCCGATGAGGATCAAGCCCTGATGGATACTCGCCGCCAGCTCCAGGGTACGATCCTTTGGCGGATCTGTGCCGTCATCTTCGGCCAGAGTACGGAACCGGTCGAGGCCCATAAAAACATGGGTTTCCCGGCCGTGGTGCGTCACCATCACCGGCTCGCGGGATCCGACCTCCCGCCAATGGGCGAAATTGCGCACCAGTTCTGCAGCCGGCACACTCCTGCGGCGACGGTCGTCCAGCATCTCCGCTCCCTCCATCTCTATGATGAAGAGGGAGGATAGAAGGGCTCAGCCGGCGTGAAATCTCAACTGGGTTCGTTTCGGAGACAGGATCGCCTCAATAGCTGCGCTGATACTCCAGCGCGTCGAGGATCTTGCCACCCGCCATGAAGACCGCGCCCGAGCAGGCCAGCGCCAGCAATTGTCCGCCAGTTCCCGGATAGGTCTGCATATAGACGACGCCACGCTCCGTCGCGCCAAGCGCGAGCGCATAGATGACCAGAAAGGCCTCGAACTTGGTCTTGATCGTGAAAAGGCTCTTGATCCGTTCCATATCGACTCGTCCGCGTGACCCCCGAGGCTCAGATCGACAAGTCTCCGGAAAGCTGAAGATGGTCAACAAGCGTTAACCATGATTGTTCGATCTGCGCGATCAGCCGGGTATCGCTCAGGTCGTCGGGCGCGATCCGTTCGGGCCAATAGTCGGCTACGATCCGGGCGATGCCGTCCAGCCGCGCCTCATCCACCAGGAAGCGCGGGTCGATGTCGGCCGGATCGGCCACGACGCGCAACCGCAGGCAGGCCGGGCCGCCGCCATTGGCCATGGACTGGCGCACATCGACCGGTACGAGCCGGCGAATGGGGCCGTTTCCGGCGATCATCCCTTCCAGCCAGCGCCACACTGCCGGCACCTGCTGCGCCTCGGTCGGCAGGATCAGCGCCATGCCCGCTCCATCCGGCAACGTCACGAGCTGAGCGTTGAAAAGGTAGGAGGCGATAGCATCGGACAGGCTTACGGCGCTGGCCGGCACTTCCACGATCTCGACCGCAGGCAGGGCCGCTCGCAGATCGGCATAGAAGCGATCCTTGTCGGCGAACGCCTGTTCATGGGCGAACAGGACATGCTCATTTGCCACCGCCACCACATCATTGTGAAACGCGCCGGCGGCGATCGCCTCTTCCGACTGCTGGGCGAACAAGGTGCGCGCGGGATCGAGGCCGTGGATGCGCGCGATCGCCTTGCTCGCCTCCACATGCTGGCGCGCCGGGAAGGCGCCGCCCGAGCGGCCATAGACGAACACCTCCACGCCTGCGCGGTCATGCGCTGGCGAAAGCCGCATATGGTTCGCCGCGCCCTCGTCACCGAATGGAGCGGGGACGGGGCCATGCACGGCAAAGGCGCGTTCGTCCGAAAAGGCGACGCGCAGCTGCGCCAGCGTCTGCGGCCATTCATGGCTTCGGTGCGGCATGGTGACGAGGTTTGCGACGGTCAGGTGCGTCCGCCCGTCGGATGTATCGCTAGCCGGGGAAACGGTCGCCGCATTGGCCGCCCACATGGAGGATGCGGACATCGCCGCTGCCCGGATATGCGGATCGGCACTGCCCACATCAACACCCAGCCTTGCGAGCCACGCGCTGTCAGGCCGCCATTGCGGCAGGAATATGCCCTGGCGCAGGCCAAGACGGATGTTGCCGCGCATCTTCTCGATCCCCTGCAGCGCTGCGGCACGGGGTTGGGACACTGCGCCAGCATTGCGCGCTGAGGCGAGATTACCGAGGCTGAGGCCCGCATAATTGTGGCTCGGCCCAATGATCCCGTCAAAATTGATCTCGATAGCGCTCATGCCCGCCCCGCCATGGTGAAGCCGTCGCCCGGTTGGAGCCCAAGCCGCGCGGCGCTGGCGGCGTCGAGCGAGAGGCCGCCAGTGCCGTCATCCTGCACGAAACCCCAAGTGCAGCGATAATGGGCAAGCCGCCCGGTCGCGATCAGCATCCTGTCCCCGCCCTTGTCGTGCATCGATGACAGAGTGACGTCTCGCGCCGCCGCGATGGTCTTCAACTGGTCGACCTGTCCAACCATCGTCGGCCCTCCGTCGAATATGTCGACATAGCCGGCATTTTCGAACCCTTCGGTCTCCAGCATCCGCATCGCGGCGCGGCCATTGGGATGGGGCAGGCCGATGACGGCGCGGGCGCTGTCGGTCAGCATCGCGGTATAGATCGGCGTCTTGGGCATCAGGTCGGCGATGAACTGGTTGCCGTTCACCGCATTGAACTCGTCCGCCTCCTGGAAGCTCATGCCGAAAAAGCGGCCGGCAAGGCCGTCCCAAAAGGGCGAGCCGCCCGCCTCGTCAATGACCCCGCGCAGTTCAGCGATCACCCGGTCCCCGAAACGGGCACGATGGTTGCGGATGTAAAGGTAACGGCTGCGCGCCAGCAGCAGGCCCAGCCCTTCCGCCCGCTCGCGCGGATGGAGAAACAGGCCGCCCACTTCCACCGACCCTTCCAGATCGGTGGTCAGCGACAGCATCTGCGCGCGGAAGGTGCGCCCCAGCTCCCGACTATGCTGGGTCAGCACGCCCAGACGGTAGGAATAGAAGGGGAAGCTTTGCCCGACCGTCGAGAAAATCTGGCATGTACCGCGCACTTGGCCGGTGTCGACATTTTCCAGCACCATGACGATCAGTTCGTCCGCAATGCCGTCGCCCTCGCGCGCCAGCGCCTGCTCGGTTCTTTCCAGCTTGGCGGCGAGCGATTTGCGATCCGGGGGCAGATTGGTGAACCCGCCGCCGGTCAGCTTCGCCATTTCGTAGAGCGTCTGTATGTCGTCGGCGCGCGCGATGCGCATGATGAAGCTCAAACCGCCATCCCCTCTTTATCATAGTCTCCCAGCGCGATCCGCATCAGCGCCAACGCGGAAAGCTGCGCCCGTTCCGCCAGGCTGTCGGTCAGCAGAAATTCCGCGTCGCTGTGGATCGCGCCGCCACGTACCCCCATCGTATCGACCACCGGCACGCCGCAGGCGGCGATGTTATTGCCGTCGCATACCCCGCCCGTATCGCGCCAGTCGATCGGCAGCCCCAAGTCCGCGCCGCAGCGCTTCACCAGCCCGAACAGCCGCTCCGCCTTCGCGTCCATGGGCTTGGGCGGCCGACCGAAGCCGCCATGCAGGTGCAGGCTGACGTCATGGTCCCGCGCGACATCGGCCATCGCCCGGTCGATCAACGCGCGGGCGGCGATTTCATCTTGTTGCGTCCGGGGCCGGAAATTGACGCGCAGCACGGCATGGTCCGGTACGACATTGTTCGGCCCGCCGCCGTCGATCTTCGCCGGGTTGCAGGAAAAGCCTGCGCCGCTTCCCGCCTTCAGCCGCAGCGCCAGATCGGCGGCGGCCAACAGCGCATTGCGCCCGTCATCCGGGTTCCGCCCGGCATGGGCGCTGAGGCCCGTCACGATGATGGAGAAGTTGCCGCTGCCCGCCCGCGCGCCCGCGAGCGTCCCGTCGGGCAGGGCAGGCTCGTAGGTGAAGGCAGCAATCTTGCCGGCCGCCGCTTCCCGCAGAAGCGATGCGGATGAAGGGCTTCCAACCTCCTCATCGCTGTTGATTAGAATGTCATAGCCGAGTGCAGCGGCCGCGCCCGAACGCTCGAACGCGCCCAGTGCCGCCAGCATCACCGCGATGCCACCCTTCATGTCCGCGACACCGGGACCGTTAAGCCGGCCGGGTTCCAGCCAATGCTGATGCTGGAACGGATGATCCGCCCCGAACACCGTGTCCATATGGCCGGTCAGCAATATGCGGCGCTGCGCATCCGGGCGGACGGACAGGCGCAAATGCCTGCCATGATCGATCGTCGAAATCCGGCCATCTGGCGCGACGGTCTCGACCGCGTCTCCCGCCAACAGTTCGACAGTGCCCGGCAGGACGGAGAAGGCGTCCGCCAGGGTCGCGGCCATGGCGTCGAGCCCTGCAAGATTGCGCGATCCGCTGTTGATCGACGCCCATCGCTGCACCTGCGCCAGCATCGGCGCGGCGGCGGCGTGGTCCAGCAGGGCCTGTTCCTCGGGGGTGAGACCGGTCATGCACCGGGTCTATCAAAGGCTGGAGCGCCTCTCCACCCCCGCACGAAAATTACCGTGCCTAGAAATCATATGTCAACGTCAGGCGGCTGAGCGTGTCGAGCCCGCCCGTCTGCAACAGCGTCTCCGATTCATACTGCACATTGTAGGAGAAAGCGGCCGACCAGCGGGTGGTGACCTTCGTTTCGACCGATGTCAGCGCGTTGAACGTGTAGACGTCGCTTTCGGCATAGGCGGATGCGGTCTGCTTGAAGGTCAAGGTGGGCAGCGCCCGCCACGCCAGCGCCATCGATCCGCGGACCCCCACCTTCGTCTCGCGCGGGCCGATGACATATTTGGCATGACGGATCGACGGCCCCAGGTCGGCGGAAAGGTCCAGCGGCTTGGACATGATGATCTTGTAACCGACGCCGACCGATCCCGTATAGCGTTCTTCATACCCGATCGACGTGTCCCGCTCGAACTGGGCGAGGCCGTAGGCGAACCCGCGCGGGTCGAACTGATAGCGCGGCTCGTAGCTGCCGAAATAGCGCTCGCGCGACGTCACCCCGTTGGCGCGGCGATAATCGGCGCTGGCGGTCAGCTTGTGCGTCCATTCAATGCCTTCGCGCGTGGCGGTCGCCGCAACGCTGATGCCCAGTTCGCTGGTCGAACCGGTCGAGCGGAAGCCGCCCGCCTGGATGCGCCCGGTCCATAATTCCGTGAATCGCGCCTCGCGGATGACACTTTCGTGGGTCGCCTTGGTGCGGTCCTTCCAGCGGGTGACCATGCGCTGGATTTCCTCGGCGGATGCCGGGTTCGTCTGCTTCGCGATCTTCGCGACGGTGGCAATGTCGGTTTCGTTGCCGTTGGCGATGGCGGCTTCCATCATCTCCCGCACCGCCGGAGGCAAAAGGGCGTCCTCATCGGCTCGCGCCGCGACAGGCAGGCTAGCGAACAGCAATGATAGAGGTATCAGACTGGCATGCATGCCCATATGATACTTGTCTGACAAAAGATTTTAAGCCCTCAATTGCATGTCGGGTCAGATAAGCGCGTGGAACTCCTGCACGATGTCGCGGTAGAGCTTCCGCTTGAACGGAACGATGAGGTCCGGCAGCGAGTCAGGCTCGGCCCACTTCCACGCGCGAAATTCCGGATGGTCCGTGGCGATATCGATGTCGCCATCCTCGCCAACGAAGCGCGCCAGGAACCAATATTGCCGCTGCCCGCGATATTTGCCGCCCCACAGTTTGCCGATCAACTCAGGCGGCAGATCGTAGAAATGCTCGTCCTTGCTCTTGGCGATGATCTCGACATGCTCGCGGCCGATGCCCGTTTCTTCGCGCAATTCGCGTAGGGCCGCGGCGCGGGCATCCTCGTCGTCGTCGATTCCGCCCTGTGGCATCTGCCAGGCTTCGGTACTGTTGTCGATGCGCTGGCCGACGAACACCTTGCCGTCCATGTTCACGAGCATGATTCCTACGCACGGGCGGTAGGGCAGAGTCTTGTCATCAGGCGTGGAAGCCATGTCGTCCCCAGATAGATTGTGCGGCGTGCCTTTCCCGAGGCGCTCGGCCGCGCTTGCACCAAGGAAATAAGCTGCTGGTCCTCGCGCGTCCATCACGCGAATCGTACCAACGTCGTTTTGCGACGAGCCGTGATGGCAATATGGCCCAAGTGCCGCTTGGAACCGGGGGAAGGGGGGCGCATTGCCGCTTCATGCCCGATCCCGTCCTGCTCTGGTTCCGCCAGGATCTGCGCCTGTCAGACCAGGCTGCCCTTGCCACCGCTGCGGCCGAAGGGCCAGTGATCCCGGTCTATGTGCTGGATGATGAAACCCCGCGCCGATGGGCGATGGGGGGAGCGTCGCGCTGGTGGCTGCACCACAGCCTCGCCGCGCTGGATTCCAGCCTGAGGGCAAGGGGTTCGCGCCTGATTTTGAGACGCGGCAAAAGCGCAGACGTCCTTGCCGCGGTCGCCAAGGAAAGCGGAGCATCGCGCGTTCACGCCCTTCATCATTATGAGCCGTGGTGGCGCAACGCGGAAAAGGCCGTGGCGAAGACGCTCGACCTCTGCCTGCATGACGGCACGCTGTTGCTCCCACCGGGGGCTGTGCGGACCGGATCGGGCAGTGCCTACCGCATCTACACGCCTTTCTCTCGGGCAGTGATGGAACATATGCCGCCAGTGGAGCCTCACCCCGCGCCGCGCGCTATCCCGGCTCCGTCGCGCTGGCCGGAAAGCGATTCGCTCGCGGATTGGGCGCTGTTGCCGGATCTCCCCAACTGGGCCGAAGCCTTTGCCAAGGACTGGACACCGGGCGAAGAAGGCGCGCAAGCGAATGTCGCCGCCTTCCTCGACGAGGTCGGCGATTACCCTACCGCCCGCAACCTTCCCTCGATCGAAGGGACGTCCCGCCTCTCGCCGCATCTGCATTTCGGTGAGGTGTCGCCAGCCTATGTCTGGCATCGGGCCTGCGCTTCAGGTCATGATGCAACCATCTTCCTCAAGGAACTGATCTGGCGCGATTATGCGCACACTCAGATTTGCAATTTCCCGACCTATGGTTCGGCGAACGCCCGCGCGGATTTCGACAATATGGGCTGGCGCGACTTGCGCGAGGCGAAGGGAGATTTCGATGCTTGGAAGAAGGGGCGGACCGGCTATCCCATCGTGGACGCGGGCATGCGACAGCTTTGGACGACGGGTTGGATGCATAACCGTGTGCGCATGATTGCCGCCAGCTTCCTGATCAAGCATCTGCTGATCGATTGGCGGCATGGCGCGCAATGGTTCTGGGACACGCTGGTCGATGCAGATTATGCGAACAACAGCGTCAACTGGCAATGGGTGGCGGGCAGCGGCGTGGACGCCAACCTCTTCACCCGAATCTTGGCCCCGCTGACCCAATCGGAAAAATTCGATGCAGCCGACTATATCAGGCAGTGGGTGCCGGAACTTGCCGGCCTGTCGGACGACGCCATCCACGATCCCGACGCCCACGACGCGAGGCCGGACGCCTATCCCGCCAAGATCATTGGGCACAGAGAAGGGCGGGAACGCGCCCTTGCCGCCTATCACGCCATGAAGCGGTGATTGCGGATCATCGCTGCTTGCGGCAGAGATGACGTCATGAATGCCAGCGATCCGCGCCGGGGGCGCCGCGCCCTGTCCCTCCGCCAACCGCCCCGCAGCGGCAAGAGCGGATATGTCGCGCGCGTGAGCGCCCCGATCTTCCACCGGCTGCTGGATCGCATCGACCTTGGGCTGGAGGAGGGTTCGCTGGAGGCAAGCCTGCCCGACGGCACGCGCCGCCTGTTGGGCGGCCGGCGGGATGGGCCGTCCTGCGTCGTCCGCCTGCACCGCTGGCGCGCGCTCGTTCGGTTGGCGACCGCAGGCTCGGCCGGCTGGTACCGCGCCTGGGCGGCCGGCGAATGGTCAAGTCCCGACCCGGTGCCGCTGTTCGCGCTCTTCATGCGCAACGCGGTTTCATTGGGGCGGGTTGCCAGGCCGAACGGACCAGCGCGCTGGATCGGACGGCTGATCCACTGGGCGCGCCGCAACAGCCGAGCAGGATCACGTCATAACATCGCCTATCATTACGACCTCGGCAACGACTTCTATTCGGCGTGGCTGGACAGGAACATGCATTATTCCAGCGCCTTGTTCACCGATCCTGACAGTCCACGCGAAACATTGGAGCAGGCGCAACGGCGGAAGGCCGGCGCGATACTCGACCGGCTGCACCTCAAGGACGGAGACAGGCTGCTGGAGATCGGCTGCGGCTGGGGCGGCCTGGCGGAACAGGCGATGGAACGGGCCGCAATCGCCTATACCGGCCTCACCCTGTCCACCGAGCAGGCCGATTATGCCAGCGATCGCCTGGGGTCAGGCGCCCGTATCGATTTGACCGACTATCGCGACGCGCGGGGACACTATGACGCGATCGCCAGCGTCGAAATGGTGGAGGCGGTGGGGCAGGCCTATTGGCCCGCCTATCTCGACGCCATCCATCGACTGCTCAAGCCCGGCGGCCGTGCGGCGATTCAGTATATCCTGATCGACGACGCCATTTTCGAATCCTACGCGCGGGCAGCAGATTTCATCCAGACATATATCTTCCCCGGCGGCATGCTGATCTCGGAAAGCCGGTTCCGGGCACTGGCGCAGGAGCGCGGACTGGAGTGGTGTGATGTCCGCCGCTTCGGCCAGCATTATGCGCAAACGCTGCGGCAATGGCGTGAGCGCTTTGACCGGGCGCTGGAAGAGGGGCTTCTCCCCTCCAGTTTCGACCAGCATTTCGTGGCCTTATGGCGCTACTATCTCATGTACTGCGAAGGCGGTTTCCGCGGCGGCGGCATCGACGTGGCGCAGGTGACGCTCGTCAAGCCCGCCTGAACGTTCAGCCTTCGACGCGCATCCTGTGCCCGGTGGGCGTGTCGGCCGCGACCAGCGCGACGATGGCGCCTCCGACTACATCCGGCCCTTTGAGCGTCGCAGGATCCTCGCCGGGGAAAGCGCGCGCGCGCATTGCGGTGCGGGTTGCGCCCGGATCGACGATGTGGGTGCGGATGGCGGAGATATTCTTCACTTCCTCGCCATAGGCTCCGACCAGCGTTTCCAGCGCCGCCTTCGACGCGCCATAGGCGCCCCAATAGGCGCGCGGCGTCGCGACCGAAGATGTGACCGCCACGACCCGCGCGTCCGCGCTCGCGCGCAGCATCCCGTCGAATGCGGCAATCAGGGCCTGCGGTGCGCCGACATTCAGGGTCAGCAGCCGCGCGAATTCCTTTGCGTCGATCGCCTGCACGGCCGCGAGCGATCCCAGCGTGGCCGCATTCAGCACCAATATGTCGAGCGCCTGCCAGCGCCCGCCGATCGCCTGCGCCAGCCGTCCGATGCTTTCGCCATCGGTCAGGTCGAGCGGCGCGATCGTCGCGCTGCCCCCCGCGGCGTGAATGCGTTCTTCGACTTCCTCCAGCCCACCCGCAGTCCGGGCGGTCAGCACGACATGCGCGCCCGCACGTCCCAGTGCTTCCGCCGTCGCCGCGCCGATCCCGCGACTGGCGCCAGTGACCAGCGCGAGTTTGCCGGAAAGGGGTAGAGTGTCTGTCATACTGGGTTCCGCTTGATGTCCGTCATCCCGGATTTTGGTCCGGGAGGCGCTTGTCTTCTTCCTGGTTCAGGCGGTGGAACCCCGGCCCAGGTCCGAGGTGATGATGGATAAAGCCCTCAAACCACCCGTTCGGCCAGAAGCTCGAACTGGTTCTGCACCACCACCTCATCCTGATCGGTCAGCGTAGTGGGATAGTCGCCGGTGAAGCAGGCATCGCAATATTGCGGGCGTATGTCCGCACGCTTCGCCTCGCCCAGCGCCTTGTAGAGACCGTCGATGGAAATGAAGGCCAGGCTGTCAGCGTGGATGAAATCCTGCATTCCGCCAATGTCGAGCTTGTGCGCGAGCAGCTTCGTCCGCTCGGGCGTGTCGACGCCGTAGAAGCAGCTATGCTTGGTCGGCGGCGACGCAATGCGCATATGCACCTCCGCCGCGCCCGCCTCGCGCATCATCTGCACGATCTTGAGGGATGTCGTTCCGCGCACGATCGAATCGTCGATCAGCACGATCCGCTTGCCCTCGATCAGCGCGCGGTTGGCATTGTGCTTGAGCTTGACGCCCAGATGCCGGACCTTGTCGCCCGGCTGGATGAAGGTGCGGCCGATATAGTGCGACCGGATAATGCCCAGCTCGAACGGAATGCCCGATTGCTGGGCGTAGCCGATGGCGGCGGGCACGCCGCTGTCCGGCACCGGGATGACATAATCCGCCTCTACCGGCATTTCGATCGCCAACTGCGCCCCGATCGCCTTGCGCACCGAATAGACGCTGGAATTGTCTATGATCGAATCGGGCCGGCTGAAATAGACATGCTCGAAGATGCAGGGGCGCGCATGCGTTTCGCCGAAGGGGCGGTGCGTGCGGATTTCTCCGCTGTTGGTGACAATGACAAGCTCGCCCGGATCGATGGAGCGCACATAATCCGCGCCGACCACGTCGAACGCGACCGTTTCCGAAGCGAAGATGGTCGCATCGCCCAGCTTGCCCATCACCAGCGGACGGATGCCCAGCGGATCGCGGCAGGCGATCATGCCTTCGGGCGTCATCACGATCAGCGAGTAGGCACCCTCGATCTGCTTGAGCGCGTCGATGAACTTGTCGAGTAAAGTGCGATAGCTGGACGTTGCGACCAGATGGATGATGACCTCAGTGTCGGACGTCGATTGGAAGATCGAACCGCGGCGAATCAGCTCGCGGCGCAGCTTCATCGCGTTGGAGATGTTGCCGTTGTGCGCGACGGCGAAGCCGCCCGAATTCAGTTCCGCATAAAGCGGCTGAACGTTGCGCAGCGACGTTTCGCCCGTTGTGGAATAGCGCACATGACCGCAGGCGCTCTCGCCCGGCAGGGCGCGAATCACCTCGTCCCGGTCGAAATTCCCCGCGACATGGCCCATCGCCCGGTGGGTATGGAAATCATGCCCGTCCCAACTTGTGATGCCGGCGGCTTCCTGCCCGCGATGCTGGAGCGCGTGAAGGCCCAGCGCGACGATGGCGGACGCCGTTGCCCCACGGGAAACGCCGAAAAGGCCACATGCCTCGCGCAAC
>JACESO010000002.1 GCA_013911745.1 Sphingobium sp.
CCCCGATGAATGGAAGGTTGGCGGACGGTCGCTATCGTCCGCCCCCTCCCCCGCCAGTTGACCTTGCCCCGCAGGCGGCTTATGGGGCCGGGCTTTCATAGTCCGAGGAGCGCGCGGAAATTCAAGGCGCGGCTCGGCCGGTTCGGATTGACCATGGTTCATTTCAACGACATCGTTTCCCCCGAAGCGTTGGCTACGGGCCTCGCCGCCAATGGCAAGAAGGCCCTGTTCCAGAAGATCGCGGCGCTGGCCAATTGCGCCTATGGCCTGGATGCCGACGAGGTGGGTGACGCCCTGTTCGAGCGCGAGCGGCTGGGATCGACCGGATTCGGCGGCGGAGTCGCCATTCCCCATGCCAAGATTCCGGGGCTGGAGCGGATGTGCGGCGTTGTCGTGCTGCTGGACCCTGCAGTGCCGTTCGACGCGGTGGACGACGCGCCGGTGGACGTCGTATTCGCGCTGCTGTCGCCGCAGGATAGCGGCGCCGAGCATCTGAAGACGCTGGCGCGCGTATCCCGCTATCTGCGCGATGAGACTGTCGTCGCGCAGTTACGCGGCGCGAAGTCGACCGGCGCGCTCCATGCGCTGCTGTCTGGCGCGGGCGCGCGTGACGCTGCCTGACGGGCCGAGCGGCGAGGCGGCGCATTTCCGGGCGCTCGAATCGCTCTATCGATCCGCACCGATCAATCGTCTGTTCCGTTCCGAACTTATTATTCCGGGCGCCGGGCGGTCGATCATCGATTTCGACGTGGACGAAAGCCAGTTCCATGCCGCAGGTGCTGTGCATGGCACCGTCTATTTCAAGATGCTGGACGATGCGGCCTTCTACGCCGCCAACAGCCTGGTCAGCGACCGTTTCCTGCTGACGACCGCCTTCAACCTGCTCTTCACCCGGCCGATCGGGCCGGGGCGAATCCGTGCCGAGGGGCGATGGATCAGCGGCAAGCGCCGCGTCTATGTCGCCGAAGCGAGCCTGATCGATTCGGACGGGGAAGAAGTGGGACGCGGCACGGGCACCTTCATGCGATCGCAATTCCCCCTCTCCTCCCTGCCCGGCTATGCCGGCTGATCCGCGGCTCACCAGCGAGATGCTGGTGGGGGCACTGCGCCGCCGCGTGACCGACAGCGGCGGCTTTGCCACGGTGGTGGCGAAGGGGGATGCCATCAGCGGCGTCATCCTGGTCCAGGCGCTTGAAAAAGGGGCGTTTCAGGGTTTGTTCGAGCGCGTGTCGAACCTTGACGGCGGTGGCGCGTTGATGCGTTGTGGCCCCTCGGCGGAGGAGGGGCCGGAGGCGCTGGATCAATATCTGGCGCGTCGCCGCAGGTCGGACCCCGACCTGTGGATAATAGAACTCGACATCCCGGATGCGGAACGGTTCGCCGCTGGAACGATCTGCTGATCGTTGACTCATCGTCATGGTCCGTGCACAGGGCCGCCCACGCCAACGCGCAGGTTGCCGCTTTCGCCCATGGGGGGCGGGCGCGGTAAACACGCAGACGGGGGGCGGCCGGTCGTCGAGAGAAGATTTGGGTTAAAAGACGACGCCCCGGCCAAGAACCGCCTTATTTTGAGCCCAGATGAGTTTCCGCCTGAAAGCTGCGATCGCCGCAGCCTTTGCCTTGTCCGTATCCGCAGCGGTCATGGCGTCCGACATGTCGATTGCGAGCGAGACGCTGGCATCGGCCACCACGCTTCCCATCGAAGCCGCGACGGGGCAGAAGCCCGTCATTTTCGCCGCGCCGCGCGAAGTCGCGCAGCCGCTGGCCTCCGCCCCCAAGGGCGATGCCGTTCTTTCTTCCGACTCCAATGTTCCGGCACGCAGCCTCGCTGCTCTGGTCGACGCCCAAGGCGCGCCCGAGGAGCTTGACGGCGACATGAAGTGCCTGGCGGGAGCGGTCTATTTCGAAGCGAAGGGCGAGAGCCTGGAAGGCCAGCTGGCCGTCGCGCGCGTCATCATCAACCGCGCCAAGTCGGGCCGCTTCGCCAGCAGCCTGTGCGGCGTGGTCTACCAGCCGAGCCAGTTCAGCTTCGTGCGCGGCGGTGGCATGCCCCCGATTCGCACCGAGAGCCGCAGCTGGCGTGAAGCCGTTGCGATCGCGCAGATCGCGGCGCAGGACGAGTGGGACAGCCTGGCGGAAGGCGCGCTCTATTTCCATGCTCGCCGCGTTTCGCCGGCATGGGGCAAGACCAAGCTGGCGTCGATCGACAACCATATCTTCTATCGCTGAACCTGCCGTCAGGCAGCAGCGTCTGAACAAGGCCGTTTCGGGATGCCGAAACGGCCTTTTCATTTGTTCCCCGATTGTTCTAAGGTCGGGTCATGGATGCCGCCACGACCGAGACATGTTCGCCCCTGACCGACGGCACCGCGCTGGCGGTGGCGCGGGGCACGTTGCGCCTGTTCTTCCGGCACGACATGAGCGGCATATTGGAAGTGCCGCTGCCCAATGGCCGGCGCGCGGACATCATGGCGATCGACGCCGCCGGACGGCTGACCATCGTGGAAATCAAATGCAGCCGGGCCGACCTGGTCGGCGACATGAAATGGCCGGATTATTTCGACTATTGCGACCGGTTTTTCTGGGCGGTGCCCGCGGGGTTCGATCTGACCCTTTTTGAGAGCGAGGCGCTATGGCCGAACCGCACCGGCCTGATCGTCGCGGACCAGTATGACGCGGAGCTGGTGCGCCCCGCCCCGGTGGAACCGCTGGCGGCGGCGCGGCGCAAGGCGGAGACGCTGCGCTTCGCGCGCCGTGCGGCGCGGCGGCTGACGGCGCTCAGCGATCCCGATCATGCAGCGGAACTGGGCTGGTAGCGCGCGGTCGGACGATCGTCAGAAAACCGGGCCCTGCACCGGGCCGGTGGGCTTGGCTCCGGCCTTGGCCGCGTCCAGCGCTTCGGCGAGGCCCGGCGTGCGGTTGTCGCGCTTGGCATAGTCCTTCGCGGACATGCCGGCGATGGTGTCGCGCTTGTCCGGATTGGCACCCTGCGCCACCAGCAGCCGGACGAGGCCGACGTCGCGCAGCTGAACGGCGCGGATGAGCGGGGTTTCGCCGCTGTCATTCACCTTGTCGACCTGCGCGCGGTTGGCGAGCAGCGTACGCACGCCCTCTTCGAACCGGCCCTGCACCGCGTCCATCAGCGGTGTGTTGCCATCATTGTCGGTAAGGTTGGGATTGGCGCCCTTCGCCAGCAGGAAGGCGAGCCAGGTCGCGTCGCGGCGCGCGACGACGATATGCAGGGCATTTTCCCCGCTGGTGACGTCGCGGCTGTTGATGACCGTCGAGCCGGGCTTCTGGATCAGGTCGGTGACCTTTTGCCCGTCCTTGTCCTTCACCGCCTTAAGAAAATTATAATTGTCGGAAAACTGCGCGCGTGCCGGCGTGGCGGCCGCCATGGCCAGTGCCGCCAAACCGAGAAAGGCCGAAATCGTCTTCGTCGTCATCATGCGCCCCGTTGCGTTTGCAAATCCATCCCTAGCAGGGCATGGCTGGCCGTGCCATGAACAAAGACGCCAAGGCTTCCGCCCTTCCCTTGCTCATCCTGCCGATGCTGGCCCTGCTGGCCGCTTGCAATATGGGCGTGGGCGGCAATGCATCAAGCGAGAGCGTGCAGGGCGACCTCGCCGGTGCGCGCATCGGCGCATCCTTCACCCTGACAAATCAGGACGGCAAGCCGACGCGCTGGGAGGATTTCAAGGGCCAGTACCGGATCGTCTATTTCGGTTACACCTATTGCCCCGATGTGTGCCCGGTGGATTTGCAGCGCATCATGCAGGGCTTTGCCCGGTTCGAGAAGGAGAAGCCGGCGCTCGCCGCCAAGGTGCAGCCGATGCTGATCAGCGTGGATCCCAAGCGCGACACGCCAGCGGTGCTCAAAACCTATGTCGCGGCCTTCCACCCGCGCCTCATCGGCCTGACCGGCACGGATGCACAGATCGCGAAGGTCGCCAAGGACTTCGTCGTCATTTATAATCCCGAAAAAGCAGAGGGCGCGAGCGGCTATCTGGTGAGTCACAGCCGCACGCCCTATCTGTTCGATGGCGACGGCAAGCCGGTGGCGCTGGTGCCGGTGGACGATCCGTCGACCGCGGACGTGGACGAAGGCGCGCCGGACAAAGTGCAGGCCTTCCTGGGTAAATGGATCAAGTGACGCCTTTCTGGGAAAAACCCCTGGACCAACTGGACCGCGCGGAATGGGAAGCGCTGTGCGACGGATGCGGCAAATGCTGCCTGCACAAGGCCGAGGATGAGGATACGGGCCGCATCTATCCGACCAACGTCGCCTGCCGCCTGCTCGACCGGCAGAGCGGCCAGTGCAGCAATTACAAGGCTCGCCGCAACTTCGTGCCCGATTGCGTCAGGCTGACTCCGACCAAGGTGCAGCAGATCGGCTGGCTGCCGCGCACCTGCGCCTATCGCTTGCGGGGTGAGGGCTTGCCGCTGCCGCAATGGCATTATCTGATCAGCGGCGACCGGGAAGCGGTGCATCGCGCGGGCGAGTCCGTGCGCGGCTGGACGGTGGCGGAGGCGGATGCCGGCGACTGGGAGAATCATCTTGTCGACCGCGAGCTTTGACGCCGGGGCGACCATCCTGATCGACGGCGTGGCGATGCCGGTGCGGGTGCGACGATCGGCCCGCGCCCGCGCCTATCGGCTGACGCTGGACGGGGCGCGGGGTGAATTGCGCCTGTCGATGCCTGTGCGCGCGAACCTGAAAAAGGCATTGGGCTGGGCGCAGGATCATGAAGGCTGGGTGCGCGCGCAGATGGCGAAGCAGCCGGCCGCGACCCGCCTGACGGATGGCGCGGTCTTCCCGCTGGAGGGGCGCGAGGTGCGCATCTGCTGGATGGAGGGGGCGATGCGCACGATCCGGCTGGAGGGCGACCGACTGATGCTGGGCGGCGCGGCGGAGTCGGTGGGAGCGCGGGTGATGCGCTGGCTGCGCAGCCGGGCGAAGGCGGTGTTGGAAGCGGAAAGCCGGGAACTGGCGCGGGCGCATGGGCTGACCCTCCTCTCGGTTGGCGTGGGCGATCCGCGCAGCCGCTGGGGCAGTTGCACATCGGCCGGGGCGATCCGGTATAGCTGGCGGCTGATCCTCGCCCCGCCCGACGTGCGGCGGGCGACGGTTGCGCACGAACTGGCGCATCTGCTGCACATGGATCACAGCCCGGCCTTCCATGCCGCCCATGCGCGCATCCTGGGCAGCGATCCCCGCCCTGCCCGCGCCTGGTTGCGTGCCCATGGCGGGGGTCTGCACCGCTACAGCGAGTGAGAGACAGGTGGCGCGGCGCAAGCGTTACCTGACCGCGATCATGCCTGACGGCTATGTGAAGCGGATCGGCCCGACGGCGGACCCGCTGACCCATTATTGGCGCATCGTCGCTTTGCTGGAAAACGGAAAGAGCGAAGTCTTCTGGGGCCATACGCGCTCGCTGGCCGAAGCGCGCAAGCTGCGCGGCGCGGCGGCGGACGGCGCGCGGATGCGTGGCTGGAAAAACTATGCCTTCGAGATAGCCGAACTGGTCGAGAGCGACGATTAGGCCCGGTGCGGCCAGACCCCGTCGCCCGGACAGTCATGCACGGTATTGCGCGGATGGGGTAGGCCGCAGGCGCGGCAGGTGACGTGGTCGCCGGGCTTGAGGCCATGTCCCACCGTCACCCGTTCGTCGAAGACATAGCATTGGCCCTGCCAGCGGCTTTCCGCTTCGGGCACCTCCTCCAGGTAGCGCAGGATGCCGCCCTTGAGATGATAGACATCTTCGAAGCCCCGCGCCTTCACCAGCGCGGTGGATTTTTCGCAGCGTATGCCCCCGGTGCAGAACATGGCGATTTTCGGCGTCCGCCCTTCTTCGCGCAAGCCTGCTGCGAAGGCGTCGAACCAGGCTGGGAAATCGCGGAAGGATCGGGTTTCCGGGTCGATCGCGCCATTGAACGTGCCACAGGCGACCTCATAGGCGTTGCGCGTGTCGATGACGACGGTGTCGGGATCGGCAAGAAGGGCGTTCCAGTCCTGGGGGTCGAGGTGGACGCCGGCCTGCGTCGCGGGATCGAGATCGCCAGCGCCCAGCGTCACGATCTCCGCCTTCACCTTCACCTTCATGCGGGCGAAGGGGGCGTCTTCACTAAAGCTATATTTGACGTCGAGGTCGGCGCAGCCAGGCAGCGCGCGAATATGGCCGATGAGCGTCGTGACGGCGTCGGCACTGCCGGCGACGGTGCCGTTGATCCCCTCGCCCGCCAGGATCAGCGTGCCGCATGTTTCCAGGTCGGCACACAGGGTTCGCAGATCGGCGGCGATCACCTGCGGATCCGGGAAACGGGCGAACCGGTAGAGGGCGGCGATCGTGAATGCGGGCATGGCGACGCCTATAGGCGGTCGAGCGCCCTCTTGAAAGGCGGGGCGGAGAAGCGCATAGGCGGGGCATGGTTCCCCTTTCGTTCGCTGGCCAGGACTTTCTCGCGCTGCCCGAAGCGGCGCTCTACTGGCCGGCCCAGCGCGCCTTGCTGGTTGCTGACCTGCATTTCGAGAAAGCGAGCTGGTATGCCCGGTTCGGCCAGTTCCTGCCCCCGCATGACAGCGTGGCGACGCTGGACCTGATCGAGGCGCTGGTGGCGCGGACGGGCGCGACGCGGCTCTGGTCGCTGGGGGACAGCTTCCATGATGCCGAAGGCGCTGCGCGGCTTGAGGCAAGCGCGCGCGCGCGGCTTGCGGCACTGACCGGCCGGCTGGACTGGGTCTGGATCACTGGCAATCATGATGCGGGCGTCGCGGCCATGCCCGGCGGCAGGCGCGTGGCGGAGGCGGAGGTGGCCGGCATCTGGCTGCGTCATGAAGCGGAGGCGCAGGATAGCCGCCCCGAAATTTCCGGCCATTTCCATCCCAAGCTGCGCCTGTCGCTGCGCGGGCGGCATGTGTCACGCCGCTGCTTCGTCGGATCGGCAACCAAGCTGATCCTGCCGGCGCTGGGTGCGCTTACCGGAGGGTTAGATGCGGGGCATGGGGAGATCCGCCGCGCGGTGGGACCGGGTGCGGCTGCGTTGGTGCCGGTCGCCGACCGGCTGCTCCGCTTTCCCTTATCGTAAACTTCCCTTACGTAAACGGGAGGTGTGGTCGTTGCAAAGTTGCAACGGTGTCGTCGCATTATGCGCAGCACATGCGGAAAAAGCACGGAAATGCGTCAGTCTCTTGCGCTTCTGCTGTTGTATCAGCATACTCCGTTAAGTCCCGACGTGGCAGAAAGTCGCGCGGGCCAGGAGAGGACATGATGATGACCGACAAGAGTCTGTGGTTGACGACTGTGGGGGCCGTGGCGCTGAGCGCCGGTGCGCCCGCGATGGCGCAGGAGAGCGCCTCTTCCCAAAGCGCGCCCCAGGATGCTGCCGCCGATCAAGGCGAAGCGCAGATCATCGTCACCGCCACCCGCCGCGCCAGCCCCTTGTCGGACGTTCCCATCGCCGTGTCGGCGGTATCGAGCCAGGCGATGCAGAATAGCGGCGCGAGCGACATCCGTACGCTGAACCAACTCGCTCCTTCGCTGCTGGTGTCTTCCACAGGGTCGGAAGCCAATGCCTCCGCCCGAATCCGCGGCATCGGCACCGTGGGCGACAATCCGGGTCTCGAAAGCTCCGTCGCGGTGTTCATCGACGGCGTCTATCGCTCGCGCACCGGTGCCGGCCTCAACGAACTGGGCGAGATCGAAAGGGTCGAGGTGCTGCGTGGGCCTCAAGGCACGCTGTTCGGTCGCAATGCCTCGGCGGGCCTCATCAACATCATCAGCAAGGCGCCGGAAAAGACCTTCAGCGCCAAGGGCGAGGTCACTTACGGCAATTATGATTACTGGCGGCTGTCGGGCCGCGTGACCGGGCCGATCAGCGACAGCATCGCGCTGGCGCTGGACGGCGTGTGGAGCAAGCGCGACGGCTTCTACAAACTGGTCGACACTGCTGGCAACAAGGTGGGCGAGACCAACGACCGCGACCGTTATTTCCTGCGCGGACAGGCGCTGATCGAACCCAATGACGCGCTCTCCATCCGGCTGATCGGCGACTATACCAACCGCGACGAAAGCTGCTGCGGTGCGGCCTATGTCGAGGCGCGCGAGCGGACGCCGGTAGCGGGCGGCGGCTACAACACCGCCCCGTTCAACCGGATCGCCGCGATCCTGGCCGGTCAGGGCAGCGTGATTGCGGCCGACCCCTATGATCGCGAACTCACCATCACGCCGGGTCGCGACTATGTGAGCAAGCTCAAGGACTGGGGCGTTTCGGGCGAAGTCAATTACGACTTCGGCAACGCCAAGCTGACCAGCATCACCGCCTACCGCGACTATCATTCGCGCGACTATGGCGATTATGACTATAACCGCGCCGACCTGCTCTATCGCGATCCCAACACGCAGCGGCGGTTCAAGACCTTCACGCAAGAATTGCGGTTGCAGGGCAGCGCGTTAGGCGATGCGCTCGACTGGCTGGTGGGCGGCTATTATGCCGACGAGAAGCTGACGTTGCAGGACAATATCCGCTTCGGCGCGGATTATGGCCGGTTCGCGGCCTGCCGCTTGATGGCGGGGGCCGGCGCGACCAGCAACTTCACCGCACAGCAGCTGGCGGCGTGCGGCAGCGGGCTCGCCACACAGGCACTGATTACAGGGACTCAGGCGCAGCTCAATGCCGGTCTTGCTCCCGCGATCCGCGCGAGCCTGATCGCGCAGGGCGTTCCCGCACCGCAGGCGACGGCCATCGCCAACGGGCAGGCAGCGGCCATTTCGACCGGGCTTGGCAACGGGTTGCGCGCGCTGGCGGCTATTCCGACGGGAACGGGCGATACCGGCTCGCTCTATTATCAGCGCAGCAAGAATTGGGCGCTGTTCACGCACAATATCGTCCACATCACCAAACAGCTCGATTTGACTTTGGGCCTGCGTTACACGCGGGAACGCAAGCGTTTCTCGGCCGATCTCAACAACAACAATGCCGCCTGCGCGGCGTTGCAGCCTGGGCTTGCGCCGATCGCCAGCAACGCGGCGCTGGGCAGCGCGGCGGCGCTGGCCGGCGGCATCCTGACGCTGGGGTGCCTGGGCAATGCGTCGACCAGCCTCAACGCGCTCGACCTCAATGATCGGATCAGCGACGGCGAATTCAGCGGCACGGCAGTGCTGTCCTGGAAGCCGGTGGACGAACTGCTGGTTTATGGCAGCTATTCCAGGGGCTATAAGGCCGGCGGCTATAATCTCGACCGTTTCCAGCTGGGATCGACCGGCCTCAATGCCGTGCCCGCCGTGTTCGCCCCCCGCACCAATGCGGATGCGGTCAGCCTGCGCTTCGCGGCAGAGAAGGTGAACGCGTTCGAGGTGGGCCTGAAATACAGCCAGCCCAAATGGAGCGCCAACATCGCGGCGTTCCGGCAGGAGTTCAAGAATTTCCAGCTCAACACCTTCAACGGCACCAGCTTCGTCGTCCAGAACATCAACGGGTGCGATGGCGCGTTGTCGGGCGCGCGGACCTGCGCGGAAGGCGACGTTGCGCCGGGCCTGATCAGCCAGGGCGTGGAACTGGAACTGACAGCCAGCCCGGCGCGCAACTTCCGGGTTTCCGGCGGCATGACCTATGCCAGGGCCAAGTTCGCCGACCGGCTGGTCGGCAGCAGCGACGGACGCGTGCCGCTTGACCCGGCGCTGTTCCTGCTGCCGGGATCGATCAATTCCAATGCACCGAAGGTCGTGACCACGGCCAGTGCCGCCTGGACCCCGGAACTGGGGTCAAGTGGCCTGTCGGCGCTCTTCTACGTCGACGGGCGATTGACCAGCGACTTCAACACCGGGTCCGACCTGTTCCCCGAAAAGCGGCAGGACGGCTTTGCCGTGGTGAACGCGCGCGTCGGCATTCGCGGCCCGAACCAGCGCTGGGCGGTGGAATTCTGGGGCCAGAATATCTTCAACCAGGATTATACGCAGGTCGCCTTCTCCAGCCCGCTCCAGTCGAGCAGCCCGGCGACGTCGACAACCGGTCAGTTCGCGCTGGGCGCGCCGATGGCGAACCAGCTGATCTCCGCCTATCTGGCGGAACCGCGCACCTACGGCATTACGTTGCGCGGGAGTTTCTGATCATGCCGCGCCCGCTGCCCGGGATCGGGCGGGCGGGCGCGGGTCTTGATCCGAACAGCGCGGTGCCGACGCGGATGTCGGTCGCGCCCAGCATGATCGCCGTTTCATAATCGCCAGACATGCCCATCGACAGGCGCGGGAGGCCCTCCTCCCGCGCCATTTTCGCGAGCAGCGCGAAGAAGGGGGCGGGCTCCAGATCGGCGGGCGGTACGCACATGAGGCCGAGGACCGGAATATCGGCCTCGCGGGCAGCGGCGATCAGCGCAGGCGTGTCGGCTATGGCGCAGCCGCCCTTCTGATCCTCCGCGCCGATATTGACCTGAATGAAGCAGGGGACACGCTTGCCCACTGCGTCCATCGCCTTCGCCAAGGCGCTCAACAACGACGGGCGGTCGAGGCCGTGGATGACGTCAAACAGGGCCACCGCCTCGGCCGCCTTGTTCGATTGCAGTTGGCCGACCAGATGCAGTTCCACGTCGGGCCATTGTGCCCGCAGCTCCGGCCATTTTTCCTGGCTTTCCTGGACGCGATTTTCACCGAAGATCCGCTGGCCCGCTTCGATGAGCGGGCGGATGGCGGTGGCGTCGTGCGTCTTGGACACGGCGATGAGGCGGATGTCGTCGCCGCTGCGGTCCGTCAGGCGGGCGGCGCGATCCATGGCGTCGCGGACGACGGCAAGGCGCTGGGCGGCGGCATCGATGGGGGTGTCGGTCGTCATCGGCGCTGCTATAGGCGATGGCCATGTCCGCCCGCCACCGCAAAAAGCCGCCTACCCTTTGGTTGATGACGGATGAGCGGGTATCGGACGTCGCCCTGCTCGCGGCGGCGGAACGGCTGCCCAAGGGCGCGGCAGGGATTGTTTTCCGCCATTATGCGACGCCGGCCGAGCAGCGGCGCGCCTTGTTCGAAGCGCTTGGGCGGATCGCGACGCGGCGACGGCTGCTTCTGCTGCTTGGTGGGACGGCGCAGCATGCAGCGGCGTGGCGGGCCGATGGCGTACATGGTCGCGACCGGCGGCGCGCAAGCCGGCCGCTCCTGCGCAGTGCGCCGGTGCATGATGTGCGGGAAGCGGTCGCGGCACGGGGTGTCGATCTCTGTTTCCTTTCGCCGCTCTTTTCCACGCGATCGCATCCGGGTGGCCGTGCGCTCGGGCGGGTGCGATTTGCGATGCTGGCCGGCAGGATGGACGAGCCGGTAATGGCGCTAGGAGGCGTGAAGGCTACGCACCGGCACATGCTGCGCGGCATCGGCGCTGACGGATGGGCGGCGATCGACGGATTGGTGGCTTTTTAGGTCCAGTCCACCCGCGTCCAGCCGCGCCCCGCCGCCAGCTTCGCCAACGGTTTGTGCGGATTGGCAGCAAAGGCGAGG
Organism: Sphingobium sp.; assembly: GCA_013911745.1. Lineage (GTDB taxonomy): Bacteria > Pseudomonadota > Alphaproteobacteria > Sphingomonadales > Sphingomonadaceae > Sphingobium > Sphingobium olei. The sequence goes on from JACESO010000002.1 coordinate 11,478, forward strand.
TCGGCGAATTCGAGCATGGGCGCGTCCGACACATGATCGGAATAGGCCCGGATATGGGCCTGCCCCCGGTCGATCGCCTCGGCCGTCATCCACGCCTTGATCATCCGCAGCTTGCCGGTGTCGTAGCAATTTTCCCCGGCGATCTTAGCGCGGACGTAGCGCAGATCCTGGCTCAGATGATCGGTGGCGATCACGGCATCGAAGCCGAGCCGCCGCGCGATCGGCTCGACATAGAGGCGGTAGGAGGCGGTGGCGAGGACCAGCCGGTAGCCGTCGGCCCGGTCCCGCGCGATCTGCGCCACCGCGCCCTGGCGCAGATTGGTGGCGATCACCTTGTCGGCATAGCTTTCGACATGCGGCATGAGCTTCGCCCGCTCCACATGATAGCCGATCATCAGCGCCTGATTGAATTCCTTGAGCCGCTGGCGCGTGATCAGCTTCACCACATAGGCCAGCATCAGCAGGATGACGCAGGGGAACAGCAGCAGCCGCCAAGGTGCCATGTGGCGCGCCACATGGAGGAGGAAGCCCGTATAGGTGCCGCTGAACGTGACCGTGCGGTCCATATCGTAAATCGCCAGCCGATGCGTCGTCATGCCGTATCCGAAACTTTTGCCCATGCCCTTCGTTCTGGCTTGCGGATGGGCCGTTTCGGCTTGCCGTGCAACCGATAATGGACCACTAAATCCATCGCATGAACAAAGCCGCTGATCTTGCCGAGGACGCGCGCGATGGCGGCAGCGTGCTCCGCCTGTCCGGGGCGCTCGCCATTGCCTGTCTGCGCGATCTGCCGAACCGGCTGGACGCGGTGCAGGGTCCGGTGCAGGCAATCGACCTGAGCGGGGTCGATCATATGGATACGATCGGCGCATGGACGGTGCATCGCACCGCCCGTCGCCTGGGCTGCGAAGTCACCGGCGCCAATGACGACGCCGCGCGGCTGATCGCCGCGGTGGGCGAGCTGGACGAGCCGGTGTCTATCCGGCCCGACCATGTCCATCCCATGCGCCGCGTCGTCGGCCAGATCGGTGAGGCGGTGACGGCGGCGGGATCGACGCTGGTCGGGCTGGTCGGATTTTTCGGCGGCACGCTGGTCGCGAGTTGGAACGTCCTGCGCCACCCGCATCGCTTTCGCGTCAATGCCGTGGTGCAGCGGTTCGAGGTGGTGGGCGTTTCGGCGCTGGGCATCATCGGCCTGATGAGCTTCCTGATCGGCATCGTCATCGCCCAACAGGGGTCGGTGCAGCTGCGTCAGTTCGGCATGGAGATGCTGACCATCAACCTGGTCGGCCGGCTCACCTTCCGCGAACTGGGCGTGCTGATGACCGCGATCATGGTGGCGGGGCGGTCCGGCTCCGCCTTTGCCGCGCAATTGGGGACGATGAAGCTGACGGAGGAGATCGACGCGATGCGGACGATCGGCGTCTCTCCCATGGAAGCGCTGGTGCTGCCGCGCACGCTCGCCGTCATCGTGATGATGCCGTTGCTCGGTTTCTATTCGTCCATCGTCGCCGTGATCGGCGGCGGCTTTTTGTGCGCGGTGGCGCTGGAAATCCCGCCCATCACCTTCGTGCAGCGTTTGCGGGAGGTGGTGCCGATCACTGACCTGTGGGTCGGCCTGATAAAGGCCCCGGTCTTCGGCATCATCATTGCCCTGGCTGGCTGTTTCCAGGGGATGCAGGTCAAGGCCAATGCCGAGGAGGTCGGACTGCGGACCACTGCTGCGGTGGTACAGGCGATCTTCCTCGTCATCGTCATCGACGCTTTCTTCGCTGTCTTCTTCACCTGGCTCGGGTGGAATTGATGAGCGAGGAGGACATCCAGGAAGCCGAGGAGCAGCGCGTCGAGCAAGCGTTCGAGCATAGCGACATCGCCATCAAGGTGCGGGGGCTGCGCAACAGCTTCGCCGACCAGTTGGTGCACGAGAATCTGGACCTAGATGTCCGGAAGGGTGAGATATTGGGCGTGGTGGGCGGATCGGGCACCGGCAAGTCGGTGCTGATGCGCTCCATCATCGGCCTGCAGACGCCCGATGAAGGCGAAATCTGCGTGTTCGGCGAATCGATGATCGGGCGGCTGGATGACGAGGCGCTGGCGATCCGCAAGCGCTGGGGCGTGCTGTTCCAAGGCGGCGCATTGTTTTCGACGCTGACCGTGGCGGAAAATGTCGAAGTGCCGATCCGCGAATATTACCCCAATATCGGCCCGCAGTTGCGCGACGAGATCGCCGCTTACAAGATCCGCATGACCGGCCTGCCGACCGAAGCCGGCCCCAAATATCCGGCGGAACTGTCCGGGGGCATGAAGAAGCGCGCTGGCCTGGCCCGGGCGCTTGCGCTCGATCCCGACCTCCTCTTCCTGGACGAACCGACCGCCGGGCTGGACCCGATCGGGGCGGCGGCGTTCGACGAGCAGACGCGCCAGTTGCAGCAGACGCTGGGCCTCACCGTCTTCCTCATCACCCACGATCTCGATACGCTCTATTCGATCTGCGATCGGGTGGCGGTGCTGGCCGACCGCAAGGTGATCGCCGTCGGCAGCATCGAGGAACTGCTGGCGACCGATCATCCATGGATCCAGGAATATTTCAACGGCCCGCGCGGCCGCGCCGCAACGGCCGCAGTCACGCGGGAAAAGAACAAGGCGGCGGACGGCCCGCCGGACGGAAGGCGATAGGATATGGAAACCCGTTCCAACCATGTACTGGTGGGCACCGTCACGCTGCTGCTGCTGGCGGCCATCATGGCTGCAGCCTTCTGGTTCTCCCGCCTGTCGCAGGGCGACAGCCAGGAATATGACATCTTCTTCAAACAGTCCGTGAACGGCCTCGCGAAGGGGTCGGCGGTCAACTATTCGGGCGTGCCGTCCGGACAGGTCGAGAAGATCGAACTGTGGAAGCGCGATCCCAGCTTCGTGAAGGTGCGGATTTCCGTGAAGGACGGTACGCCCGTTCTGCAGGGCACGACCGCGACCATTTCGGGCGTCGGCTTTACGGGCGTGAGCGAAATCGTGCTGGATGGCGCGGTCAAGGGCGCGCCGCCGATCATTTGCCCGGCCGAAAATGTGTTGGCCGCCTGCCCCGACGGCGTGCCCGTGATCCCCACCAAGCCCGGTGCGCTGGGCGAACTGCTCAATAACGCGCCACAGCTGCTGGAGCGGCTGTCCACGCTGACCGAGCGCCTGACGGAGCTGTTGAACGACAAGAACCAGCAGTCGATCGCCGGAATCCTGGCGAATGTCGAGCGGGTATCCGATGCACTTGCGGACCGCAGCCCGGAAATCGCCGCGACTCTGGCGGAAGCGCGCGTCACGGTGCAAAAGACCGGCATTGCGGTCGAACAGATCGGCAAGCTGGCTGCGACCACCGACACGTTGCTGAACGATGAGGGGCGGCCCTTGATGGCGGACCTGCGCAAGAGCGTGCAGGCCGCGTCGCAGAGCATCGATACACTCAACAAGACGATCGCCGAGGCGCAGCCCGGCGTGCGCAGCTTCAGCAGCCAGACCATGCCGGAAGTCAACCAGCTGGTTCGCGATCTGCGCGAAATGTCCCGTTCCTTCCGCGGCGTCGCGGAGAAGCTGGACCAGCAGGGCGCCAGCTCGCTGGTCGGATCGCCCAAGCTGCCGGATTACAAGCCATGATGAGAGAGATGCGCACCATGATCCATGCGAAACACCGGGGCTTGAAGGCGTCGGGCCTGTCGGGGGCCGTTGTTGCTGCCTTGCTGTTGTCAGGATGCGTGTCGATCGGCGGGAAGCCGCCGCAACGGCTGCTGACGCTGGATGCAGCGCACAAGGTCGCAGCCGGAGCGTCGCGCGTGGCCGGAGACGGACGCACGCTGATCGTCGCCGATCCCGAAGCGCCCCGCATGCTGGACACGGTGCGCGTGCCGGTGCAGCTTGGCGCGACATCGGTCGCCTATGTCACCAAGGTGCAATGGGCTGACACTCCGCGCCATCTTTTCCGCCGCCTGCTGGCGGAAACGATTTCGGCGACGACGGACCGGGTCGTGCTGGACAGCGGTCAGTTTTCGGGTGACGGGGGACAGCGCCTGTCCGGCGAGCTGGTCGCTTTCCAGATCGACGAGCCGAGCAGCAGCGCGATCGTCACCTATGATGCCGTCCTGACCACGCCGGCGGGCAAGGCGCTGGCGCGGCAGCGCTTCACCGCCAGCGCGCCTGTCGGCGGGAAGATCGAGGCGGCGACGGTCGGAGCGCCGCTGAACGCTGCGGCGAACAGGGTTGCGGCCGACGTCGCTGCATGGGCAGCGGCGGTGAAGGACTGAAGACCGTTTCCTGCCCCGGCCCTCTTAGGCCGCGAGCCTTGGGTTGGCCGTCAGTTCAAGCTTTTGCTTGCTTGTTCAGTTACATCCTTTGACAGGCCCGGCTCCGCCAAGATGCGCTGAAGCTCCGCGCGCATCAGCGAGGCGCGCCCCTCGTCGAATCGCTTCCACCGGCCGAGCGGCGGCACGAGACGAGCGGCGGTTTGCGGATTGAGCTTGTCGAGCGCGATGATGCAGTCAGCGACCATGCGGTATCCCTTGCCCGATCTATGGTGGAATGCCCACTGATTGGCGGAGAAGGCGCCGAACAGCGCACGTACCCGATTGGGATTGGCGAGCGTGAAATCCTTGTGCAGGGCCAAGGCCGCGACGTGGTCTGCCGTGTCGGGGTGCAGCGAAAAGGCTTGCGTCTGGAACCATTTGTCCAGCGTCAGCGCGTCATCGCAATAGCGATTATAGAAGATGTCGAGCGCTGCGTCCCGCTCCGCGCTGTGTCCGTTGGCCAGCGTCCCCAGCGCCGCCTGACGCTCCGTCATATTGTCCGCCTCGCTGAACTGCGCGAAGGCGATGGCCGGTCCGTCCGATGCGCCGGAGGCGGCGAGATAATGAAGCGCCGCGTTGCGCAGCTTGCGCGCGCCTTTCGCGGCGGGCGAGGTGGAGAATATATTGGCCTTCGTTCCGGCGTGGATGTCGCGCCACATATGCTCCAGATCGACACCGATGCGTGTCTGGAGCGCTTCCCGAGCGGTGTGAATGGCGTCCGGCTCCACGCGCGTCATCTGGTCGCCGAGATAGGCTTCGCTGGGCAGGCGGATCACCTCTGCCACGAACGCCGGATCGAGCGCGGTATCGGTTAGCGTGTAGCGGATGGCATCTACCACGGCCTGCTCATCGGCCGGCCGGCCCGAGGTGCGGGCGATGAGCACGTTGACCATCAACTGCTGCATCGCTTCGTAGCGGGCGAACGGGTCATCATCATGCGCCGACAGGAAAGCGAGATCGGCTTGGCTGCGGTCCGTCTGGATGATCACCGGCGCCGAAAAGCCGCGATTGATCGACAATATTGGCGGCGTGGCAAAGCCGGAAAATGCGAAACTTTCGCGCGCGTCCGTGAGGATCAGCAATTCGTCGCCATGATGCGTTGCCGTGACGGGATTGAACAACGCCACGCGCAAGGGGATCGCCATCGGTTGCTTGACGGGCTGACCCGGTGTCGGCGGCAAGGATTGTTCCAGAACCAGTTCGACGCTTTCGGTGACAGGGTCGTGGATGAGGGACGCCTGCACCCGAGGCGTGCCGGCCTGCTCATACCAGAGGCGGAACTGGCCCAAATCCAGACCTGCGCCATCCTCCATCGCCTGAACGAAATCCTCGCAGGTCGCCGCTTCCCCGTCATGGCGATCGAAATAGAGATCGGCGCCTGCACGAAACCGTTCCGGACCAGCAATCAGCGCTATCATGCGGATAAGCTCCGCACCCTTATTGTAGATGGTCGCCGTGTAGAAGTTGCTGATCTCCATGTAGGATTCCGGCCGGACAGGATGGGCAAGCGGGCCACTGTCCTCCGGAAATTGCGCCGCGCGCAGCACGCGCACATCCTCTATCCGCTTCACCGCATGAGACCCCATGTCGGCCGAGAAATTCTGGTCGCGAAAAACGGTGAAGCCTTCCTTTAAAGAAAGCTGGAACCAGTCACGGCACGTGACGCGGTTGCCCGACCAATTGTGGAAATATTCGTGCGCAACCACCCCCTCGACACCGTCATAATCAATGTCGGTAGCCGTTTCGGGGTCGGCCAGGATGTAGCGCGAGTTGAAGATGTTGAGGCCCTTATTTTCCATCGCGCCGAAGTTGAAGTCTGCGACTGCGACGATGTTGAACACGTCGAGATCATATTCCCGGCCATAGACGCGTTCATCCCAGGCCATGCTGTTCTTGAGCGCCGTCATTGCGTGGCCGGTGCGCGGCAGGTCGCTTTCCTTTACCCAGATGCCGAGTTGAACCGTGCGGCCGCTAGCGGTGACGAACTGGTCGGCATTGCAGGCAAGATCGCCCGCGACCAGGGCGAACAGATAACAAGGCTTCGGAAACGGATCGTGCCACACGGCCCAATGCCGCCCGTCGTCCAGATCGCCCCTATCGATCGGGTCGCCATTGGCCAGCAATATCGGGAAACGCGCCTTGTCGGCGGTCATGCGCACGCTATAGCGCGACAGCACATCCGGACGGTCTGGGAAGAAAGTGATGCGGCGAAACCCTTCGGCCTCGCACTGGGTGCAAAGCAGGCCACCGCTGGCATAGAGCCCCATAAGCTTGCTGTTGCTTTCAGGCACCAGCTCGACCAACGTTTCTACCAGATGGGCGTCGCCTGGGAGAGTGAGGATCAGCGCGCCGGCTTCAAGATGCCAGCTGTCGGGCGAGACCGGCCGGCCGTCGACCATTACTTCGAGAGGGACGATGCCATCGCCGTCCAGCCTGAGCGGATGGTCGTGACCGCCATTACGGGTCACCGACAATTGCGCGCGGACACGCGTCAGGGCGGGGTCGAGGTCAAATTCCAGATCGATATGAGGGACGAGCCAGTCCGGAGAGCGATAGTCGCTGCGACGGATGACGGAGGGCGCGGCGGTGGTGGTTGAGAGCATGTCGGCCATGCTTTCCAACCTAGGGACGGTGCCGGAAAAAGCCAGTGGCGCGACGGCTTTTATCCGTGACTCCTAACCCCTGGCCGCCTTGTGTCAGATACGCTCGCCAGACAGGCGCTGACACAGCATGTCGAGCTGGTCCAGATTGGAATAGCGCAGAGACAGGCTGCCACCAGCGGATGCGCCATCATGCGCGATCTCGACCTTCAGGCCCAATATGTCGGCAAGATGCTGTTCCAGTGCGGCGATGTCGGGATCTTTGTCCAGCGAGCTTCCGGCACGCCGGCGCGCCGCAGGTGCATCGTCGCCGGTCTTCACGCGCCGGACCAACTGTTCCGTGTCCCGAACAGATAAGCCTTTTGATTCAACTTGTTGTGCAAGCCGCTCGCAGTCTGGAGCGCCAATCAACGCGCGTGCATGGCCCATGCTGATGCGGTTGAACATGACCTGTTCCTGCACCGGCTTGGGCAAGTCGAGCAGTCGCATGAGATTGGCAACATGACTGCGCGACTTCCCCACGATGCGGCCAAGTGCTTCCTGGCTGTGGTGGAACTCCGCGATCAGCTTGCGGTAGGCCTCGGCCTCCTCAATCGGATTCAGGTCTTCACGCTGGATATTTTCGATGAGCGCGATTTCGAGCGTCTCCTGCTCGTCAAAGTCGCGCACGATGGCGGGAATACGGTGCAGCTGCGCCCGTTGCGCGGCGCGCCAGCGGCGCTCGCCTGCGATGATCTGAAACCCGCCGCCATGTGGGCGCACGATGATGGGCTGGATCACGCCCCGCTTCGCTATGCTGTCGGCAAGCTCCTGAAGGGCGCCGTCGTCAAAGTGCCGGCGCGGCTGCTCTGGATGGGGGTGGATCAACGCCACCTCAATGCTCTGTACCGCCTTGCCATTCGCCGGGGCCGTGGCCGAGGCGACCGGCTCTTCGCGCGAAACGTCGCCCAGCAGGGCGGACAGACCACGGCCCAATCCCTGAGGGCGCTTGGCCGTCTTCGGCTTATCAGTCATATTCTCGCTCAAGCGGCGACCTCCTGGCGGGGCAAGCGGGCAATCAATTCTCTTGCAAGGCGCATATAGGCCTCCGACCCAGAGCAGCGGAAGTCGTAGATCAGCGCGGGTACGCCATGGCTCGGCGCTTCGGACAGGCGAACGTTGCGGGGGATGACGGTCGAGAAGACGAGTTCGCCAAGACAGGCCCGCACGTCATCTGCCACCTGATCAGTCAACCTGTTGCGGCGATCATACATGGTCAGGGCCACCCCCATGATCGACAGGCCAGGATTGAAGCGGCCCCTGATACGCTCAACCGTCTGCAACAATTGCGACAGACCTTCGAGTGCGAAAAACTCGCACTGCAGCGGGACGAGAAGCGATTGCGCGGCAACCATCGCGTTGATGGTCAATAGGCCAAGGGAGGGCGGGCAATCGATAAGGCATATGTCCCACCGGCCGGACGGGGCTTCCGCCAAGACCCTCTCCAGCCTGTGAGTCCGTTCTTCATATTCGATCAATTCGATCTCGGCGCCGGACAAATCCTGCGTAGCGGGCACCAGGTCCAGCTTCGGTACGCGCGTGGTGACGATGCTGTCTTCCAGCGCGCAATTGCCTACCAGCAGATCGTAGCTGGAATAGTTGCGCTCCGCCTGTCCGACGCCCAGCCCTGTCGACGCGTTTCCCTGCGGATCAAGATCGACAAGCAACACACGCAGGCCGGTGGCCGCAAGACCCGTGGCAAGGTTGATCGCGGTCGTCGTCTTGCCCACCCCACCCTTCTGATTGGCAATAGCGATACGGATCATGGACGATGTTTCCCTTTGCCAACCGGATGAACGCCATGGGCAACGATGATCGCGCTGTGTTGATCCGTTACGCTGGGTTCCACGTGGAACACACCTTGCCACGACCCGCGCACCGCCTCCAGTTCATTTTCAGCGCTTCGGCCTTTCGGCAACACCCAACAGCTATTTTTATCGGCCAAGTGGACAGCCGACTCCAAAAGTTTGGGAAGTGGGGCATAGGCTCTCGCACTTATGACCGCCGCTTTCATGGCCGGTGCCGCTTCCACCCTGCCTCCGAAGACCTGAGCGTGGCCAAGGCCGAGATGCGCGACGACGTCGTTCAAGAAGTCGACGCGCTTGCGACGCGTTTCGATCATCAACATCGGCCTTGGAGAGAGGCAGGCGATGACGATGGCCGGGAGTCCTGCGCCTGCCCCCAGGTCGACCCACATTCCGTCTTTTACATCTTTGGTAAGCCTTAGGAGCTGAGCGGAATCTACGATATGTCTCGCCCAAATATTGGGAATGGTCGAAGCGGCAATAAGATTCTGTCCAGCCGAAGCTTCCAGCAATAGCGAGACATAGCCTTCCAGCCGTGTCCATGTTTCACGTGGAACATCGAACTTGGTCTGTAACCAGGACTTAGCTTCCTCTTCGGTCACGCGGCCTCGCGTCGCGCATGGACGAGTATGGCTGCTAACGCTGCGGGGGTGACGCCGCGGATGCGGGAAGCGGCTGCCAATGTTTCGGGGCGGGCGGCCTCGAAACGTTCGATCATCTCCAACGAAAGACCGCCGATGCTGCTATAATCCATATCTGCCGGTAGCGAGACGCGTTCGTTGCGCCGCAGCTCGGCCACCTCCGCCTCCTGCCTTTGGATATAGGGGGCATAATGGGCATCCTCCAATATCTCCTGTTGAAGGTCGGCGGGCGCTTCGCGAAGGGCGGGCGCAAGTTCGAGCAGAAGGGAAGGCTCGACTTCGGGGAACCGCGCCCATTCGAAGAGGCTTCGGCGCGAACCATCCTGCCGGACCGCCGCGCCCAATCGCGCAAGATCAGCGGAGGTTTTTTCGGTTGCAAGATCATGCTGAGCCGCTGCACGAAATCTGTCACGTTCGGTAAATCGACGGGTGCGCTCCGGGCCGATGATGCCATGCGCCAACCCAAAGGAGCCGAGACGGGTTTCCGCGTTATCTGCCCGTAGGCGCAACCGATACTCGGCACGCGCGGTGAGCATGCGGTAAGGCTCCGTTACGCCCTGAAGCACCAGATCGTCGATCATGACGCCGATGTAGGAGCTTGCGCGATCAAGAATCATGGGCGGAACATTCTGGGCGAAGGCGGCCGCATTGACGCCGGCCACCAGACCCTGCGCCGCCGCCTCCTCATAGCCGGTGGTGCCGTTGATCTGGCCGGCACAAAATAAACCCGGGAGCGCTTGAAGCTGCAGCGAAGCGTCAAGAGCGCGCGGGTCGATGTGATCATATTCGACCGCATAGCCGGGCGTCACGATATCCGCTCGCTCCAGACCTGTCATGGACCGGATCATGGCAATCTGAACATCAATTGGAAGAGATGTGCTGATGCCGTTGGGATAGACGAGATGATCATCCAGTCCTTCCGGTTCCAAAAATATCTGATGACCGTCCCGGTCGCCGAACCGCAGCACCTTGTCTTCTATCGAGGGGCAGTAGCGCGGCCCCCTACCCTCAATCGCGCCACCGAATAATGGGGAGCGGTCGAGCCCAGCACGAATGACTGCATGCGTTTCCTCGTTGGTGCGCGTAATGGCACAGGCCAGCTGCGGCAAAGCCCGGCCGGCCGAAAGGCTGGACATTGTCCAGTCCAGCATGTCGGAAGCCTGGTTCTCCAGCCGTGCCCAATCAATCGTTCGGCCGTCGAGCCGCGGTGGCGTGCCGGTTTTGAGGCGGCCGATCGGTAGGTCGAGCGCCCTCAGCTGCTGACCGAGTAAAGTCGCAGCCTGCTCGCCGACGCGCCCTCCTGCTGCCCGCTCTTCCCCACGGAACAGTTTGCCGCCGAGGAAGGTGCCGGTGGCCAGCACAACTGCGGGTGCATGCAAGGCGTGCCCATCGGCGAGCGTCAGTCCCGCCACTGCGCCATTGGATAGCAGGAGAGCACTTGCCTCTCCCTCGATAATATCCAGTCCCTCGACCGCTTCCATCATCTGGTGGATTGCCGCACGATATCGCTTTCTGTCGGCCTGGATACGCGGGCCTTGAACAGCAGCGCCCTTGCTGCTGTTGAGCATGCGGTAGTGGATCGCGGCTGCGTCCGCCGCGCGCGCCATCAGGCCGTCCAGCGCGTCAACTTCCCGGACGAGGTGTCCCTTCCCCAAGCCCCCGATCGCGGGGTTGCAGGACATCGCCCCCACCGTGTCACGCTTGAAGGTAAGAAGTGCAACGGAAGCACCCTTGCGCGCAGCGGCGGCGGCTGCTTCGCAACCGGCATGGCCGCCGCCCACGATGATCACATCATAACTTGTTCGCATGGTGCCCCCTTACCAGCAAAGTGAGGCTCCGGTCAAAAGCGTTCCACGTGGAACATCGATCATTTTCCGATGCAGAAACCGGAGAAAAGCTGGTCCAGCATGTCTTCGGTGCCTGCCAATCCTGTGAGTTTGTCGATAATCGCTCGGGCCAGACGAAGCTCCTCCGCCACTAGCAACATGTCCCTTTCTACGGAGAGAGCAGCGTCCAGATGATGTGCGATGCGGCCGAGATGGTGCCGCTGCCGATCGTGCAAGGCATAGTCACCCTCGCCTGGCAGCAACAGGGATGCCCGTTCGAGCAGAAGTGCGACGAGCGCCTGCATACCCTCTCCGGTGACCGCCGATAGCGGCAGGCCCGGCCTCTCCTCCTTGATCCGGTCTGCCTGCGCCGCGATCAATATTGCGTCAGCCCGAGGAAGATCGCGGGCGTCGCCCAGCCAGAGGATGAGATCGGCGGCATCTAGCGCTGCCTTTGCCCGATCAATCCCTATTGCCTCCACGGGATCGTCGGTCTCCTCCCGAAGTCCCGCGGTGTCCGTGAGCAAAAAGGCCACGCCGCCAATTGCTGCCGGAACCTCGATGCGGTCCCGTGTCGTCCCGGCGATATCGGACACGATCGCCGCCTCCCGCCCCGCAAGCGCATTGAGCAGCGTCGATTTGCCCGCATTGGGCGGGCCGGCCATCACCAGCCGGATGCCGTCGCGCAGCCGCTCCGCGGAAGGGGCAGCCAGCGCCCCCGCAACATCATCTCTCAACACAGCCACATGGGTCGAAATTTCCGCCTCGATGCCGTCCGCCGGCACATCATCTTCGTCGGAAAAATCGAGCGCTGCTTCTGTCATCGCGGACAATTGCAACAGGCGCGCTCGCCATCCGGCGATTCTTCTCGAAAAATGCCCTTCTGCCATGAGGAGAGCCGATCGGCGCTGGCTCTGCGTTTCAGCAGCCAGCAGATCGGACAGACCTTCCACCGCGTTGAGGTCCATCCGACCGTTCGCGAAGGCGCGCCGTGTAAATTCGCCCGCGTCCGCTCGCCTCAAGCCGTCCATCCGCCCCAGGGCATCCTCCACCGCCCAGATGACGGCGCGTCCGCCATGGCAGTGCAATTCCGCCATATCCTCGCCGGTGACGGTGGACGGCCCCGGCAACCACAGCACCAGGCCGCGATCAAGCGCTGACCCGTCCTGCGGATTCTTCAACAGGGCAAGGCTGACGACGCGCGGCGGCGGGAGCCTGCCCGCAAGCGCCTGGATCGCCTGCCGTGCATGGGGTCCGCTGACGCGGATGACGGCAATGCCAGCGGGCGGTCGCCCGCTCGACAGGGCGAAGATGCTGTCGGTCACGGTGCTGCTATTTCCTCTCGTCCTTGGTCGTGCCCATGCCTGCCAGACCAACATTCATCATCTGCTGGAACAGGCGCATCCCCGCATCTCCGAGGGGAGAGAAGCTCTTGAACAACGTCTCCATCTGCTCGACGCTGCCGACGCCGTCGAACCCGTCCAGCATGGTCTTGATATATTTGTCATGGATGGGCGTCACGTCTGGAAGGCCGAGAAAGGCGCGCGCCTCGGCGGGGGTACAATCGACATCTACGGTTACTTTCATGTCCCGCCTTTCAATACTTTCCGGCACGATCTTCCATGGTCATGCCGCAATAGGGCGCGCCAACGCAAATTTAAAAGAATTGGGCGTTGCGCGGGCTGCATGATCCGCCAATATGATCTGATCCAAGCTGCAAAGGACATTGTGATGGGCGAATTCGTGGCGGTGAAGACTCTGGAAGGAGATGCGCAGTTCGACGCCTATGTGGCGGTTCCGGAAGGCCAGGCACAAGCAGCGATTATCGTGATCCAGGAAATCTTTGGTGTGAATGAAGGGATCCGACACAAGTGCGACAGCTGGGCCAAGGCGGGCTACCTCGCCTACGCGCCGGACCTGTTCTGGAGGATCGCGCCGCATATCGAGCTGGATGCGGATGTACCGGCAGAGATGGAGCAGGCGCTCGGCTATATTCCGCAGTTCGACCAGGACCAGGGCATTCGCGACCTGGAAGCATCGATCAAGGCGGCGCGGGCTGCGCTGGGCGGCGCGGGCAAGGTTGGGGTTGTCGGCTATTGCCTGGGCGGCCGGCTCGCCTTCATGACCGCTTGCCGGACCGATGGTGACGCATTCGTCGGCTATTATGGTGTCGGCATCGACGGCCTGTTGGGCGAGCAGCATGCGATCGGCAAGCCGACGATGCTCCATATTCCGACGGCCGATCATTTTGTTCCCGTAGAGACGCAACAGGCCATGCATGCCGGCCTGGCTGAGAACCGGCATGTGACGCTTCATGATTATGAGGGGCTGAATCATGGCTTCGCTGCCGAAATGGGCGATCGCCGCGTGGAAGACGCAGCGCAGTTGGCCGATCGACGGACAGCGGACTTTTTTGCCGAGCATCTGGCGTGAGCGACACACCGTGGCGCATGGTCGTTCGCACCCATGGCGCCCCGGACGTCATAGAGCGACAGTCCTTTGATCCAGGCACGCCGGGCGAGAGCGAAGTCATCATCGAGAATAAGGCGGTCGGACTCAACTATATCGATACCTATTTCCGAAGCGGGCTCTATCCTGCCGATCTGCCGCTGACGCTCGGGTCTGAAGCGGCCGGTGAGATCGTTGCGGTTGGCGCTGGCGTAACCGGTTTTGCGGTAGGCGACCGCGTCGCTTGTGCTACCGCGCGCGGCAGCTATTGCACGCATTGGCGGGTTCCGGCGGCGCAGCTTGTGCATCTGCCGAATGGCATCAGCTTTGAAGATGCCGCGGCAATGATGCTGAAGGGCATGACGGCCTGTTTCCTGGCGGAGGATATCTGGCCGCTGACGTCCGGGCAAACGGCGTTGGTCCACGCTGCGGCAGGCGGGGTCGGTTCGATCCTGGTTCCTTGGCTGCGGGATAAGGGCGTCACGGTGATTGCTCATAGCGGGTCGGCGGCAAAGGCCGCATCGGTCGCCGCCGACTACAGCCTGCACGGCCCCATGGACGATCTAGCCGCCCAGGTACGCGATCTGACTGGGGCGAAAGGTGTCGACATTGTTTATGACGGGGTCGGCAAGGCGGGCTGGAGCGCGTCACTTGCGTCCGTGAAGCCGCGCGGCCTGCTTGTCAGTTACGGCAATGCGTCGGGCGCGGTTCCGCCGGTCAACCTGCTCGACCTCAGCCGGGGCGGATCGCTCTATGTGACACGCCCCACGCTGTTCCATTATGTCGCTACGCCGGCAGAATTGGCGCACACAGCGAGACGCCTGTTCGACCAGATGGAGAAGGGCGTTGTGAAGGCGGTGATCGGCCAACGCTACGCGCTTGCCGACGCAGCGGACGCACATCGCGCGCTGGAATCGCGACAGACGACGGGATCGACCCTGCTGATCCCCTGAGTTGCCGTGTCTATAAAAAAAGGGGGCAGCGCCATGACGGCGCCGCCCCCTTCTTATTGGATCGCCCAGATCAGGCGAAGAGGGTCAGCAGGCCCACTTGCTGATCCACAAAGCCATCATAGATCATCTTCATCGCGACATAGACGATAACCGCAAGCCCGAGATAGGCGATCCACCGGAATCGTTCGATATAATGGGCGATGACGTTGGCGGCGATGCCCATCAGTGCGACGGACAGAACCAGGCCGATCATCAATATGCCCGGATGATCCCGCGCGGCCCCTGCGACTGCCAGCACATTGTCGAGGCTCATCGACACGTCAGCCACCGCGACCGCCCATGCCGCGCCAGCAAAGCTCTTGGCAGGGCGCAGGCCGGATACGTCATCGTCGCTCGGATCCGCCGTTTCTGCGCCGCGTTTGGGATGCAGCTCGCGCCACATCTTCCAACTCACCCACAGCAGCAGTAAGCCGCCCGCCAAGATCAGCCCGACGATCTGCATCAGTTGGCTGACCACCAGCGCGAAGGCAATGCGCAGCACCAGCGCGGCAAGAATGCCGATCAGGATCACCTTCTTGCGCTGGTCCGCAGGCAGGCCGGCCGCCAGAGCGCCAACGACAATGGCATTGTCGCCCGCCAGCAGCACGTCGATCATCAACACCTGGACGAAGGCAGATAGAGCCGACGGCGAGGTTATATTGCTGAAATCGTTGATGATATGCTGCCAGATTTCGGCGGGAGAGCCGATACCCTGAGCAGCGGATGCAGCAGTGGCGAGAAGGTCGAACATCGCGGTCTAACGTCTCCTTCTCTTACTGGTTCATCGTCGCGAAGAAATCCTCGTTGGTCTTGGAGTCCTTCATCTTGTCGAGCAGGAACTCCATGGCGTCCACCGTGCCCATCTGCATGAGGATGCGGCGCAGAACCCACATCTTGCTGAGCGTCGGCTTCTCGACCAGCAATTCCTCCTTGCGGGTGCCGGACTTGCCGACATCCAGCGCCGGAAAAATGCGCTTGTCCGCGACCTTGCGGTCCAGCACGATTTCGGAGTTGCCGGTCCCCTTGAATTCTTCGAAGATGACTTCGTCCATGCGGCTCCCGGTGTCGATCAGCGCGGTGGCGATAATCGAGAGCGAGCCGCCCTCCTCGATATTGCGCGCGGCGCCGAAGAAGCGCTTGGGCCGTTGGAGCGCGTTGGCATCGACACCGCCGGTCAGAACCTTGCCCGACGACGGAACGACCGTGTTGTAGGCGCGGCCAAGGCGGGTGATCGAGTCGAGCAGGATCACCACGTCCTTCTTGTGTTCCACGAGGCGCTTGGCCTTTTCGATCACCATCTCGGCCACCTGGACGTGGCGCGTGGCGGGTTCGTCGAAGGTCGAGGACACGACCTCGCCCTTCACGCTGCGCTGCATGTCGGTGACTTCTTCCGGACGTTCGTCGATCAGGAGGACGATCAGGAAGACTTCAGGATGATTGTCAGTGATCGCCTTGGCGATATTCTGCAGCATCACCGTCTTGCCGACGCGGGGCGGCGCGACGATCAGCGTGCGCTGACCCTTGCCCTGGGGCGAGACGATGTCGATGACCCGCGCCGACTTGTCCTTGATCGTGGGATCGAGCGTGTCGAGCCGCAGCTTTTGTTCGGGATAGAGCGGCGTCAGGTTGTCGAAGTTCACGCGATGGCGCACCGCGTCCGGATCGTCGAAGTTGACCGTGGTAAGCTTCGTCAGTGCAAAATAGCGCTCGCCATCCTTGGGTGCGCGGATTTCCCCTTCGACAGTGTCGCCGGTGCGAAGACCGAACTTGCGCACCTGATTGGGCGAGACATAGATGTCGTCGGGCCCAGCCAGGAAATTGGCCTCAGGGCTGCGCAGGAAGCCGAAGCCGTCGGGCAGCACCTCGATCGTGCCCTCGCCCATGATCTGTTCACCATTTTCCGCCTCGGCCTTCAGGATCGCGAACATCAAGTCCTGCTTGCGCAGTGTCGACGCGCCTTCCACGCCGAGTTCCTCAGCCATGGTGACGAGGTCTGCGGGCACTGTTTTCTTGAGGTCCTTGAGATGCATGTGCGAGTCGGTCCGATGCGGAAGGTGGGATAATGGGCCGGAAAAGAGGGAGATGGTCTGGCAGGAAGCCGAGGATCCTCGCTCCGGATGGACGAGGATGAGACGGAACTGCGTGTAGCGGCAGGCCGCCTATGTCGTCAAGGCGCGATCGAGGCCGGAGGGGATCGAATTGCGCCTGTTCTCTCATCCACGGCGACCAGCGGTGGTGCTGGCGCGATGGCCGGCAACCATGATATAGGATGGCGGAGAGGATGGAAAAGGCCATGACGCAGTTCCCTGTGCTTGTGGGCGTGGCGCTGGCAGTTGCCGGACCGTCGGTGGCGCAGGTCGCGCCGGCGCTGGACCCCGATGTGCCGCCAACGGTGGTTCGGACCGGTCCGTCCGCCGATGACCGGGTGACCGTGCCGATCCGGATCGACGGCAAGGGGCCGTGGAACTTCGTCGTCGACACCGGATCGCAGAGGACGGTCATCGCGCGCGAACTGGCGCAACGCCTGGCCCTGCCGCCCCGTAGCAATGTGACGATCCTAAGCATGACTGGCCGATCCGAAGCCAGCACGGTGGCGGTGCCGAAGCTGGACTTTGCCGGCGGAACGCTGGACGACATCGAGGCGCCGGTGCTGGAAGGGGAACATCTGGGCGCGCCGGGGCTGCTGGGGCTGGACAGCCTGCACGCCAAGCGCGTCACGATGAACTTCCGCACGGGCCGCATGGAGATCGCCCGCAGCAGTCGGCGCGCACAAGCGCCCGACAAAGATACGATCGTCGTGGAGGCGCGGCGGAAGCGTGGACAATTGATTCTGCTCGATTCCGAAGTGAACGGCATGCGGGTCAACATCATGCTCGACACCGGATCGCTCTACAGCGTCGGCAACATCGCGCTCCGCGACAAGCTGGTCGCGAAGAAGCGCGCGCCCGATATGCTGACGGCGTCCCTCACCAGCGTCACCGGCGGCACGCTGACGGGGCAGATCGGGCAGATCCAGTCCGTGCGTCTGGGCCGCGTCAACCTCAATCGTGTGCCGGTGATATTCGCCGACGCCAGCCCGTTCGCCGAACTGGGGTTGCAGGACAAGCCGGCGCTGATGCTGGGCATCAGCGCGCTACGCATATTCGACCGGGTGGCGATCGATTTCGGCCGCGGCAGGGTCGACTTCCTGATGCCCGATGCGAGCGCAGCGCAAAGCATGCAGATGGCGGTCAACGATCAGCCGAGACGGTGATTCCCGTTAGCCGTAGGAGGCGTCAGGGGTTAGGCGTGGGCCGCGGCTGCTGACGCTGGCGATCGCGACCCAGCACGTTATCGATCCACTGCTGGTCTATGCGGGGCGGCTGCGGCCGGTCCTGTGGGTCCACCTCCACCTGCGGCTCGTCCGACTCGTCTTCGGGTTCGCGGGGCTGCGGCCTTTCGATGGGCAGGCCATTTTCATCGACCATCATGCCCGCGTCCGGCGTGTTGAAATAGGCCTCCTCGTCAGGCTCCAGCTGCCATTCCGGGAGCGTGACTTCCGTTTCGAACTGTTCCACGGGACGCTTGGCGACGGCGACCTTCATATAGTCGGCGAAGGCGCGAGCCGGCGCGCGGCCACCCTGCAGCACGCCGACAGCCCGGGCATCGTCGCGGCCCATCCAGACGCCGGTGGTGATGCCGCTGGAAAAGCCAAGGAACCAGCCATCCTTGTTGCTGCTGGTGGTGCCGGTCTTGCCTGCGACCGGCCGGCCGATCTGCGCCGCGCGGCCGGTGCCGGTGCTGACGGCGGTCTGCATCAGATCGGTCATGCCGGCGGCGACCCAAGGCGCGACCAGCACGCGGCTGGTGTCGTCCTGATGGCTGTAGAGGAGACGCCCGTCCGCCGTGGTTACCTTCGTGATGCCGTAAGGCGTCACCGCGATCCCCTTGCGCGCGATCGACGCGAAGGCGCGCGTCATGTCGATCAGGCGCACGTCCGAGGTTCCCAGCACCATGGAGGGATGCGTGTTGATCGGGGTCGAGATGCCGAAGCGGCGCGCCATATCAGCCACGGTCGGGAAGCCCACTTCGACGCCCAGTTTGGCCGCGACGGTGTTGATCGAATAGGCAAAGGCGGTGCGAACGTCGATGTCGCCCGCGAACTTGCCGTTGGCGTTGCGCGGGCTCCATCCATTGATCGTCACCGGCTCGTCGGTGACGCCGGTGTCGGGCGTGTAGCCCGCTTCGAGCGCGGCCATATAGACGAAGATTTTCCACGCCGATCCAGGCTGGCGGGTCGCAGTAGTGGCGCGGTTATAGTTGGACGTCACATAGTCGAGCCCGCCGACCATCGCCCGCACCGCGCCGTCGCGATCCAGGCTGACCAGCGCGCCCTGCGTCCCGGACGGGACGTTGGCCTTGATCGCCGCGGTTGCGGCATTCTGCATCGCCGGATCGATGGTCGTATAGACTTCCAGCGGCTCGTTGGATTCGTCGATCAGCACGTCCAGCTGTGGCAAGGCCCAGTCGGTGAAGTAGCGCACGCTGTTCTGTGGCGGCTCAGGCGCCATCTTCACGCCGCCGAGGTTGGCGGCCGCCCGCTCGGATGCCGAAATCTTGTCATTTTCCTGCATCAGGTCCAGCACCACGCCAGCGCGGCCGATCGCGGCGTCGGCGTCGGCGGTCGGCGAATAGCTGGACGGAGCCTTCACCAAGCCCGCGATGATCGCGGCTTCCGGCAGGTCCAGGCTGGTGGCGGGATGACCGAAGAATTTGCGGCTGGCGGCGTCGATCCCGTAGGCCCCGCCGCCGAAATACACCTTGTTGAGGTAGAGTTCGAGGATCTGCCGCTTGGAGAATTTGCGCTCCAGCGCCAGGGCGAGCACCATTTCCCGCACCTTGCGGCCGAAGCTGTAGCTGTTGTTCAGGAAGATGTTGCGCGTCACCTGCTGCGTGATGGTGGACGCGCCCTGCCAGCGCCGACCCGTCCCGCGCCGCTCGATCGCCACCCAGGCCGCGCGCGCCATGCCGACCGGATCGACACCGGGATGCAGGTAGAAACGCTTGTCCTCGGTGGAAATCATCGCGTCGACCATCACTTGCGGGATCTGGTCGTAATTCAGCCAGCGTCCAAAACTCGGCCCCAGCGACACGATCACGCTGCCGTCTGCGGCATGGACGCGGATCATCTGGCCGTTAGGGGAGGATTTCAGGCTATCATAGCTGGGCAGCGACTGCATGGCGATGATCACGGCGATCACGACCGCCAGCAGACCCGCCACAGCCGCCGCGAGGCCGATCTTCAGCCCGCGCACCAGCCATTTCCTGACGCCCGTCGGCGCTGCCCTGCTCTTGCTTGATCCTGCCATCTGTGCCGCCCCGAATAGGCGCTAATCCCCGCGCCTGCCAGCGCAAATGCTGCAACTGCGCGTGAAAGCTACGCAGGCCCCCTTCACGCGAAGACGCATTTATCAGCGATGAACGCAGGACAGGCGGATCATTCCGCCTCTTCGCGGGGCTTGAAGTCGAGGCTGGCGCTGTTCATGCAATAGCGCAGCCCATTGACGCCCGGACCATCGGGGAAGACATGGCCCAGATGCCCCTCGCACTTGGCGCAGCGGACTTCGGTGCGGATCATGCCGTGGCTTGCGTCGCGGACCTCTTCTACCGCGTCGATATCGACAGGGGCGGTGAAGCTGGGCCAGCCCGACCCGCTGTCATATTTCTCTTCCGCATCGAACAGCTCCGCGCCGCAGCCGGCGCAATAATAGACCCCGTCAGCCTTATTGCCGTTATATTTGCCGGTGAAGGCGCGTTCGGTGCCGGCTTCCCGCAAGACATGATATTGTTCCGGCGAGAGGCGTGCGCGCCATTCGGCGTCCGAAAGAGAGAGCTTGTCCATGGACTGCAATATGGTGCCAGCGGGAAAGGCGATCAAGCCCGCTCCCGCGCCGCCTGACGCGCGATTGTCAGCAACTCCTGCCTGACCATCAGGTCGCCCGTTCCCCTGCCCGACCGGGTCGCGCGTTCGGCATCCAGCAGCCGCTGGATCACGCGGCCGATGCCAGCGGCATCCCATTGCCGCACCTGGCGGGTGACGAGGCCCTTCTCCTTCCAGAATACCGCCTTGCCTGCCGCCTCCACTGCGCCTTCCAGACGCCCGCTGCCGTCGAAATCGGCACGGATGTTGGCGATCAGCACCGCACGCGTGAGCAACGGGCGAATGACCGACGCCATCGCCGCACCCGTTTCGGCAAGACGCTGCAGCTCCTTGTGCATCGCCTTGAGATCGCCGCCCAGCACGGCGTTGACCAACGGTCCGATCTCCGTATCGGGATTGTCGGCGGACAGCGCTTCCAGCGCTTCGGCGGTGGCCTCGCAAGGGCGCTCCGGCGCCGCGTCGAGGTAGAGGATCAGCTTCTCGACTTCGCCCGCCATCAACGCCCGATCGCCATTGGCGAGATCGACGATGCGCCGCGCCAGTTCGGTCGGCAGGCGCAGCCCGCCTTCGCGCGCGATGGCGATCGCGATCTGCTCCGCCTCTCGCGCATCGGGCTGATAGGAGATGAGCGCCATCGCCGCCTTGTGGTCGAGCGCCAGTTTCAGCAGCTTCGACGTGGGCTTGAGCGCGCCGGCAAGCGCGATGACCGGATTTCCGGCCGCCTCCGCTTCCAACAGGGCAGAGAGTGCCGGCGCGGATTCGTCGCCCATGCCAGTTATGCGAATCCAGCGCCGGTCGCCGAACATGGAGAAGGATGCGGCTTCATCCGCCAGTCGGGCCGGATCATCCTTCAGCGTGGCGCCGTCGAGGTCCACCCGCTCGGCCTGCGGTCCCATTCCGCGCTCCAGCCGCTTTGCAAGAGCGGCGCTTCCTGCCTCGTCGGGGCCGTAGAGCAGGAAGAAGCGGATATCGGCGGGCGGTGCATCCAGCGCCCGCTCCATCTGGCCGCGATTGGCCTTCAAGGATTGCCGGCCTTGCGCGAAAAAAGGGCGAGCCGGGTGACGATCTGGTCCGCCACTGTCTGCGACAGACGCTCAAGTGCGGTATCTTCCGCCGCGATGGTTGCATATTCGCTGGATGTGATGTCGATGCCGGCGTCCGACCCTGCGGTCGCGTCCAGAACCTGTGCGCCGGTCGCTTCGTCCACCAGCTGGTAGCGGGCGCGCAGCGTGCGACGTTCACGCGTGACGGCGGTGTCCGCGCGCAAACCGAAGCCGCTGATCTGATCGTCAAGCTTCACGACCAGCCGATAGCGTGGGCCAGCACCGCTGCGCAGGGCGGCCAGCCGGTCATTGAGGGCATTGCGGACGAGCCAGCCACCTTTCCCTTCGATCGGGGCGACCTCGACATTGCCCAGCGCCTGCGCGACCGCGCCATGCGTGCCGCCGCCATAGACGGGGCGCAGACCGCAGCCGCTGAGAGTGGCAAGGGCGATGGGGAGCAGGAGCCAGGACTTCATGCCAATCTCCATAACCGTTCGCCGCTGGCCTGTCGAAGCCCTTCGTCAGGCCGGCGGCCGATGGCGTTCAGATGACCAGATTGACCAGCCGATCGGGAACCACAATCACCTTCTTGGGCGTAGCACCGTCCAGGACGCGGGCGACATTGGGTGCTGCCGTAGCGAGCCGTTCCAGCTCCTCCTTCGGCGTGCCCCTGGGCACGGTGATGGTGTCGCGCAACTTGCCCATGACCTGACAGGCGATCGTAACCTCATCCTCCACCAGCAGCGCCGGATCGACGGTGGGCCAAGGGGCATCGGCGATCAGGCCCTCTCCACGCATTTCGGCCCAGCCTTCCTCGGCGAGGTGCGGCGTCATGGGCGCGACCAGCAGCGCGAGCGCGCGGATCGCGCCAGTGCGCGACGCGGAGGGCTTCGCCTTCTCGATGGCGTTCACCAACTCGTAGATTTTGGCCACCGCCTTGTTGAAGCCCAGCGCCTCGATATCCTTGGCCACGCCGTCGATCGTCTGGTGCAGCTTGCGGTCGAGTGGCTTGTCCTGTCCTTCCGCCGACGCGTCCGCCTCGCCGAACAGCCGCCAGACGCGATTGACGAAGCGCCAGCTGCCTTCGATCCCGGCTTCGGTCCAGGGCAGGTCGCGCTCGGGCGGGCTGTCCGACAGCATGAACCAGCGCACCGCATCCGCGCCATATTGGGCGATGATGTCGTCGGGATCGACGACATTCTTCTTGGACTTGGACATCTTTTCGACGCGGCCGACCGTCACCGGCGCGCCGCTTTCGATGTGGGTATAGTCGTCGCCGTTCTTCTTCACTTCGCCTGGGCTGAGCCAGCTGCCGTCGCCGGCCTTGTACGTCTCGTGCGTCACCATGCCCTGGGTGAACAGGCCGGTGAACGGTTCAGCGAAGCCCAGCTGCCCCATATGCTGGAGCGCGCGGGTCCAGAAACGGGCGTAGAGCAGGTGCAGGATCGCATGTTCGACCCCGCCGATATATTGGCCGACCGGCAGCCATTGCTCGACCGTCGCCCGGTCGAACGGCTTGTCGTCGGGCTGGCTGGCGAAACGGATGAAATACCAGCTGGAATCGGCGAAAGTGTCGAGCGTGTCGGTCTCGCGCACCGCCGGCTTGCCGCAGGACGGGCAGTCGACATGCTTCCAGGTGGGATGCCGGTCGAGCGGATTGCCCGGAATGTCGAAGCTCACATCCTCCGGCAGGACGACGGGCAACTGATCCTTGGGCACGCCGACCGGGCCGCAAGCTTCGCAATGGATGACCGGGATCGGCGTCCCCCAATAGCGCTGGCGCGACACGCCCCAGTCACGCAGGCGGAACACTGTCTTGCCCTCGCCCCAGCCTTCGCCTTCTGCGCGGGCGATGACGGCCGCCTTCGCTTCCTCCACGGTCATGCCGTCGAGGAAGCGGGAATTCACCAGACGGCCGGGGCCGACATAGGCTTCGTCGTGGATAGGCTTGTCTGCTTCGCCCTCGGCCGCGACCACGCGCTCCACGGCGAGCATATATTTGCGCGCGAAATCGAGGTCGCGCTGGTCATGCGCGGGCACGCCCATCACGGCGCCGGTGCCATAGTCCATCAGCACGAAATTGGCGATGAAGACGGGAAGCTGCCAGTCGGGGTCGAAGGGGTGCGTGACCGAAAGGCCCGTATCGAAGCCCAGCTTCTCCGCCGTTTCCAGCTCTGCCGCCGTCGTGCCGCCTTCCTTGCACTTCTCGATGAACGCGGCGGCATCCGCATTGTTCGCCGCTACCGCCTGTGCGACCGGATGGTCGGCCGCGATGGCCACGAAGCTGGCGCCGAAGATGGTGTCGGGACGGGTCGAATAGACTTCGATCCCCGCGCCTGCATTCAGTCCCTCCAGCTCTTCCCGCTCGGGGAAGGGCGCGAAGTCGAAGCGGAATTGCAGGCCGACCGACTTGCCGATCCAGTTCTCCTGCATCAGCTTCACCTTGTCCGGCCACTGGTCGAGGCTTTTGAGGCCCTCCAACAGGTCGTCGGCAAAGGCGGTGATCTTGAGGAACCACTGGGAAAGCTTGCGCTTTTCCACCAGTGCGCCCGAGCGCCAGCCGCGCCCGTCGATGACCTGCTCGTTCGCCAGCACGGTCATATCGACCGGATCCCAATTGACCGCCGACTCCTTGCGATAGACGAGGCCCGCCTCCAGCATGTCCAGGAACAACGCCTGCTCATGGCCGTAATAGTCCGGCTCACAGGTCGCGAGTTCGCGGCTCCAGTCGATCGCAAAGCCGAGCTTCTTCAGCTGCGCGCGCATGTTGGCGATATTGTCGCGGGTCCAGCTGCCCGGATGGACCTTTTTTTCCATCGCGGCATTTTCCGCCGGCATGCCGAAGGCGTCCCACCCCATCGGATGCAGCACTTCATGACCCGTCATGCGACGAAAACGCGCCAGCACGTCGCCCATGGAATAGTTGCGGACATGGCCGATATGGATGCGCCCGGAGGGATAGGGGAACATCTCCAGCACATAGCTGCGCGGCTTCGGGGACGCGTCTTCCGCCTTGAAGCTCTGCTTCTCGTCCCAGATCGCCTGCCAACGGGCGTCGGCCTCAAGCGGGTTGAAGCGCCTTTGCATGTCTCGTCCTTACAAATGCAGTCAGGCTGGGCCTTTGCGAAGCCCAGCCCCTTGTGATCGGATTATGTGATCGGATCGCGGGGCCGCATGTGCCCCGAATCGGGGTCGGGTCAGCCAGCGATCGCCATGCGGCGCAGGTCGCGCGCCTTGGTGAGGATGATCTCCTCCAGCTTCTGCGTCGTGGCGGCCTTCACCGGCGCGTCGACCCACTGGCCGCCCTGATTGACCTGCCGGCTGGCGGCGACACGCACGGCGTCGGCGCGCAAATCCTGGTCCAGGATGGACACGGTCAGCTTCATCCGCTCGCCTGGCGAACTGGGGTTGGCATACCAGTCGGTCACGATCACGCCGCCGTTCGAATCGGTCTGCACCATCGGCATGAAGGACAGGGTGTCGAGCGACGCGCGCCATAGATAGGCGTTGACGCCGATGGTCGTGACCTTAGAGGCAGCGAGATCCGCCTTCGGACGGTCCTTTGCCCCGCCGCCGCAGGCTGCGAGCGGCAGGAGCGCGGCCAGCAGCAGGCCGGCGGAAACGGGGGCGGAAAGGCGGCGGACCATCAGGCATGTCCTAGCTTGGAAAAGACGAGAAACTGCCCGCTTCTATAGTGGCCGTGCCGCGCGGGGCAAGGGGGACGGTGCATGGCCATGGCACGGGAGCCAGGACCGCCGATCATCTTCTGTGTGTTCGATGCAACAGCTCCGACAAAAAGGCGTTACGGCACTAGCCAGTGGCGGCTTTGTGGGTGTATTCCGTCTTGAAATATATATCGGCGGGGACAGATTCGGGTCATGGGTATGCGTAGGGGACATCTGGCAGTAGCAGGCACGGCGGTAGCCGTTGCGGGCTTCATGCTGTCTCCCGCCTTCGGTGCCGCCGCCGATATGGTCCGCATGCGGGGTGACAGTCCGGTGTCGCTCGGCGCGCTGGGCAGCATTTCCTCCTTCACGCCGACCATCAAGGATCCCCGGCTGGCGGCCGCCTATGCGAAGATCGCGGCGAAGGCGAGCGGGCAGGGCTTCCGTTTCACGCCGACCAGCGGTTCATTGAGCGGCCAGCGGTCGATTACCGTGATGGTCCGCACAAGCGACGATCGCGTTGCCGTGAACCGCACGATCGATCCCCTCAATATCACGCCAGTCGCGTTCAGCCTGAACGGCGCGCATAACTGGCGTAAGTTTGCGCTGCCCGACAGTGTTGGCCGCAAGGCTTTGGACCCTGTTCCGGTCGAAACCATGGTCGACGCCAAGAATTTCGCGCTGGAAGAAGGCAAGAAGGACCGGTTCAGTACGAAGGTGCTGCTGGAGACCCGCCGCGAGCCGGCAGCGACGGTCCGCAATCCGTCTGCTGACAAGGATTATTCGCTGGATCTCGCCAGTTCCTATTCGCTGACGCGCAATCTGAACGTGACGGCCGGCGTGCGCTACAATAACAGCGTGGCGGGTCGGCTGACGCCGATGACGGACGAGCGGCAGGACAGCCAGGCCGTCTATCTGGGCACGATCTTCAAGTTCTGATCCGGCCGTTTTTGGCCGGCGCTTTCCGATTAGGCTTTACGCGGTATTGCGTTGATCGCGCCCGCTGACCCAGCCTCTCTGCGACCATGATCACGCTGGAAGCGAGAGAGGGCGTCGCGCCGGTCAAGCCATCTCCGGAACCGGCGAGGGCATGGGCGTGCCGGCGAAATGGGACGCAAGATTGCCCATCAGCGTCTCCGCCATGCGCGCGACCGCTTCATGCGTCGCCCCGCCGGTATGCGGCGTCAGCACCACATTGGGCACATCGGCCCAGCGCGCAGGATCAGTGGGTTCGGGATCGAACACGTCCAGCGCCGCGCCGCCGAGCCTGCCGGCCTTCAGCGCGTCGACAAGCGCCATCTCATCCACCAACTGACCCCGCGCGACATTCACGAGGAGGCCATTGGGGCCAAGCGCCGCGATGATCCCCCCATCGATCATGCCACGATTGCTTTCGTCGGCGCGCGCCGCGATCACCAATATGTCGCTGTCGCGCGCGAGGGCGTCCAGCGTAGCGGCGCGTGGCCAGCCAAGTCCCGGCTTGTCGCGCGGTCCCCACCAGGCGACAGGCATCTTCATCGCCTGCGCGCGTTCCGCCACAGCAATGCCGATCGCGCCCATCCCGACGATACCCAGGCGCGCGCTGCGCATCGAATGGGTGCGGGTCTTGGCCTCGATCGTCCATTCGCCTGCCCGCAAATGTCTGTCACCGCCGACGATCCAGCGCCGGTGAGCGATCATCAGGCCGATCGCATGGTCGGCTACATCCTCCGCATTGGCATTGCCTCCATGGGCGACCGCGACGCCGCGTTGCCGGGCGAGGTCGAGATCGACGCCATCATAGCCCACGGTGAAGCAGGCGATCAGTCCCAGCCGGGGCATCGCGTCCATCAGCGCCCCGGGAAAGGGAAATTCCCCTGCCCAAACGGCTGCATCAACTTTCGCCAGTTCGGCGGGCGTGGGCGGTTCCCACAGCGCAATGACGTCATAGTTGCTTCGCAGCAGGGGTAGCAAGGGAGCCAGCAACGGCTGGCCCACCAGCAGCATCGGTCGGGCCATGGGTCAGCCGACCTGCCGCAGCGCCTGGGCGAAATCGGCGATGAGGTCGTCCGCATCCTCGCAGCCGATGGATATGCGCACCATATTGTCGCTGATCGCCAGCGCCTTCTTGCGCTCGGCCGGAACAGACAGGTGCGTCATGGCCGCCGGGTGGCTCGCCAGCGTCTCGGTGCCGCCAAGGCTGACCGCCAGCTTGGCGATCTTCAGCGCGTCGAGAAAGGCGAAGGCTTCCGCCTCGCCGCCCTTCAAATAAAGCGAGAAGGTCGATCCCGCGCCGGTGCAGTGGCGGCGATAGATGTCCGCCTGCCGCTCCGTTTCCGGGAAGCCCAGATATATGACCTTCTCCACTTGCGGCTGTTCCTTCAACCAGGCGCAGACTTTCGCGGCATTCTCGCCCGCGCGGCTCATGCGCAATTCCAGCGTTTCCAGGCTGCGCAGCAGCATCCAGGCGCTGTGCGGATCAAGGATGGTGCCGATGGTGTTGCGCATCAGGCGGATGGGATTGATGAGCGCGTTGCTGCCCAGCACCCCGCCTGCCACCAGATCACTGTGGCCGCCTGCATATTTGGTGAGGCTGTAGATGACGAGATCCGCGCCATGGGCGATCGGATTGTGCCACAGCGGCCCGAGGAAGGTATTGTCGATGGCGATTGGCGGAACATGGTCTTCGCCCGCGAAGAGCGAGTCGCGCCGCGCGACAACCGCCTCCAGATCGACGAGGACGTTGGTCGGATTGGCGGGGCTTTCGAGATAAAGCAGCGCCACCCTGCCCAGTCCCTTCGCCTTTTCGATGACCGCGCCGATCTCTTCCTCGGTCGCGCCGGCCGGGAAATCGAGCCACTGGACGCCGAACTTGCCGAGGATCCGGCCGATCAGCGATTCGGTCGCGGCATAGAGTGGCGCGCTATGGACGATCACGTCGCCCGGCTGCACCAGCGCCAGCAATGTCGTCGCGATCGCCGACATGCCGCTGGAAAAAAGCAGCGCATCCTCCGCCTCTTCCCACACCGACAGGCGATCCTCGCAGATCTCCTGGTTGGGGCCGTTGAAGCGGGAATAGACGAGGCCCTCCGCGCCGCCGGGCCGGATGCCTGTCACGCCCTCAAAGTGCCGCTTGCCAGCGGCCGCGCTATCGAAGGCGAAGGTGGAAGTCAGGAAGATCGGCGGCTTGAGCGATCCTTCGGAGAGAGTCGGATCATAGCCATGGCCCATCATCAGCGTCGCCGGCTTCAATCGCCGTCCATCGATCTCCATGATCGGGGCCTTGGGGCGGCGGCGATTGCGGCTGGGTTCTGCGCCGGACAGATCGGCTTCGGTTTCGCCGGTCATTCTCAAATCTCCTGCTTGGGGCGGCGTCTGCTGCGCCGCTCATCATAATGCGAAACATAGGCTTCCAAGGTGCCAAGGGCCAGAGGGGTTTGAAATAAACTGTCGCTGCGGCGTATCTATATTTCGAGGCTCATGAGGAGCTTTCCTGCCGGCCCGGTCGTTCTTACATCCTTCTGATGCCCCCTTCTCTTCCCCCGGTCCTCGATCACTGGTTCGCGTCACGCGACTGGCGGCCACGTCGGCATCAGATCGAAATGGTGAGCGCTGCCGATGCGGGTGCGCATGCCTTGCTCGTCGCGCTGACCGGCGCGGGGAAGACGCTCGCAGGGTTCCTGCCGACGCTTTGCGACCTGATCAGGAACCCGGTCGATCGCCTGCACACGCTGTACGTTTCGCCCTTGAAGGCGTTGGCCGTGGATGTGCAGCGCAACTTGCTGACTCCCATCGCTGAGATGGACTTGCCTATCCGGGTGGAGACCCGCACGGGCGACACGCCGTCCGACCGGAAGGCGCGCCAGCGGGTGAAGCCGCCGCAAATCCTGCTGACGACCCCTGAGTCGCTGTCGCTGCTGCTCAGTTATCCGGATGCCGCGCTGCTTTTCGCGGACCTCAACACCGTCATCGTGGATGAGGTCCATGCCTTCGCCACGCAGAAACGCGGGGATTTGCTGAGCCTGTCCATGGCGCGGCTCCAGGCGATCAACCCCGCCCTGCGCCGTGTTGCTTTATCCGCCACCGTCGCGGACGTGGACGCCTATCGCGCCTGGCTTGCGCCGGACGGGGACATCGATGCGGTACAAGCCGTTCTGGGGGAGGACGGCGTTGATCCGAACGTCACCATATTGATTCCCGAAGGCCGCGTCCCCTGGTCCGGCCATTCGGGAAAATATGCAGCAAGCCAGGTGATGGCAGAGATCGCCGCACGTCAGACGACGCTCGTGTTTTGCAACACCCGCGGCTTGGCCGAGTTGATCTTCCAGGAACTGTGGTCGGCGAACGAGGCGAACCTGCCCATCGCCATCCACCATGGCAGCCTGTCCATCGAAGCGCGGCGCAAGGTCGAATCGGCGATGGCAGCCGGAAAGCTAAGGGCCTTGGTCGCGACGGCCTCGCTCGATCTGGGGGTCGATTGGGGCAATGTCGATTGCGTGATCCAGATGGGGGCGCCGAAGGGCAGTTCGCGCCTGCTGCAGCGGATTGGGCGCGCCAATCACCGGCTGGATGAAGCCAGTGAGGCGATCCTGATTCCGGGCAATCGGTTCGAATATCTTGAGGCGCGCGCGGCGCTGGACGCGGTGGAGGCCGGAGAGCGGGACGCCGACGATTTCCGCGCGGGCAGCCTGGACGTACTGGCCCAGCATGTGATGGGCCTTGCCTGCGCCGGGCCGTTCCGGGCGGACGAGCTATTGGAGGAAGTGCGCTCCGCGACGCCTTATAGCGCGCTGAGCCAGGACGCCTTCGAGAACGTCCTCCACTTCATTGAGGGCGGCGGCTACGCCCTGCGCGCCTATGATCGGTTCAAGCGGCTGACGCATGATGCGGACGGGACATGGCGCGTGTCCCATCCCCGTTTCGTGCAGCAGCATCGGCTGAATGCCGGCATCATCGTCGATCAGCCGGTCCTCTCCGTTCGCTTCGCCAATGGTCGGAAGCTTGGTACGGTCGAAGAGGGGTTTGCGGCGCAGCTTCGTGTCGGCGACAGCTTCTTCTTTTCCGGCATGGCTTTGGAGGTTGTGCGGATGGATATCACCGACTTGGTCGTGCGGGCGACGTCCAAGCAAGCGCGCATCCCTAGCTGGGGCGGCACCCGCATGGCGATGTCGACGCGGCTGGCAGACCGGGTGCGGCATTTTCTGGCGGAGCCGGAGGAATGGCTCCGATTCCCATCAGACGTGCGCGAATGGCTGGAGATGCAGAAGCTGCGCTCCGCCCTGCCCCAGCCGGGCCAATTGCTGGTCGAAACCTTCCCGCACGAAGGGCGGCACTATCTGGTCTGCTACAGTTTCGAGGGCTGGAACGCGCATCAGTCGCTGGGGATGCTGCTTACCCGCAGGATGGAAAGCCAGGGGCTGATGCCGCTCGGTTTCGTATCCAATGACTATGCGCTTGCGGTTTACGGGATGAAGCCCGTTACTGATCCTCAGAGCCTGTTTTCCGCCGACATATTGGATCATGAATTTATCGACTGGGTCGAACAGTCGAGCCTGTTGAAGCGAGCGTTCCGCGATGTCGCGGTGATATCCGGCCTGATCGAGCGGCAGCATCCGGGCAAGCGCAAGACGGGGCGGCAGGTCACTTTCTCCACGGACCTCATTTATGACGTGCTGCGCAAATATCAGCCCGATCACCTGCTGCTCAAGGCCGCCTGGGCGGATGCGCGGGCGCGCATGACCGATGTGGGACGGCTCGGCGACCTGATCGACCGGGCGAGCCAGACGATGCTGCACGTCACGCTCGACCGGGTGAGCCCGCTCGCAGTGCCGGTGCTGATTCTGATCGGGCGCGAGCAGGTGGCGCAGAGTGCGGCGGAAGACGCGCTGCTGATGGAGGCCGAAACGCTGGCCGCGGAAGCGATGCGCGCGGACTGACCCTCTTAGCCAGTCAGGCCGTTCATGGCCGCGAAGGGATCATCCCCGGCATTGTCGTTCCAGCGATATTCGGCGCGATGGGCGACCCATTGGGCCATGTCCTTGCCATAGAGCTTTGCGATCAGGCCGAGCGCCATGTCCGTCCCGGCGGAAATGCCGGAGGAGGAAATATACTTGCCGTCCTCGACCCACCGGGCATGCGGCACCCAAAGGACTTTTGCGCCCTGCGCCGTCGCCCATTTCCATGCCATCTTGTTGCTGGTCGCCTTGATCCCGTCGATCAGGCCGGTTTTCGCCAATAGCCCCGACCCCGTGCAGATGGTCGCCACCTGGGGCGTTGCTTGTGCAATCGCCGTGATCGCCGCCAGAAAATCAGCGTTGTTCACCTCGCGCCGTGTGCCGATTCCGCCGGGGATCATCACAATGTCGAGCCTGGGCGCGTCGGCGAATTCGAAATCGGCGATGGCCGCCGGGCCTGCGCCACTTTTCACCGGACCTGCCTTCGGAGCGATCATGACGATTTCCACCCGGTCCTTGAGCATCCCGAACATTTCCAGCGGTCCGAACACGTCGAGCAGTTCGAAGCCGTCGAACAGGATCATGCCCAACGTCTTCTTCGGTCCGCTGGGCGGAACGGGCGGCCGGGTCGATAGCTGCGCGGCGGCGGCAGTGGTCATCGACAAAGCCGAAAGGGTCGTGGCGGCGGCGATGAGCACATCGCGACGGGTGGAATCGGCGGTCATGGCATCGTCCCTCTTTCAGGCGGTCCAATCCGCATAACGATCAGCGTGGCTCTTCCCGCATGTCCTCCCGAATGCCACCGCATCCTTTCAGGGTCCCTTCGCCAAAGGCAATCTGCACCCGATCGGACCAGAGGACATCACTCATCCCGTCGCTGCAAGGGCCTTCCGTCGCCGTCAGGGTAAAGCCATCACCTTGATAGCGGATCGCCCTGTCGTCGCTGTCTTGCTGGATCACGAAGCGCACCGGCATATGGTCTGGCCGCTCCAGCACCGCCATGGTGCCACGTACCGTCACGGCCCAGAACGGCTCGGTGCCGATCGCCCGATACTGCACTGCCTTGCCCACGCTTGTCTGCGCCGTGGTGGATGTTCCACGTGAAACCAAAGGCTTGGGTGTCAGGCTAGAAGGTCCGGGTTCGCGAACGTCGTGGGTTGCGTCACCATGGGGGATCGGGGCGACGACGGAGTCCGCCTGGCTCGCCGTCGCAGCCTGATTGGTTTCAGCAGCCTCCTGCCTATCGCTGCAGCCACCAAGCATAACAAGGCAGGCGAGCATAGACGCGCGCCTCACGCGCTCAGTGCCTCCCGGCGGAAGCAATAGGCGGCATGATCGTTCACCAGCCCGACCGCCTGCATCCAGGCATAAACAATGGTCGGGCCGACGAACTTGAACCCCTTCTTCTTCAGATCCTGGGAGATGGCGACGGACAAAGCTGTCTGCGTCGCGGCGGTCACGCCGTCGCCCTGCAACGGGACGCCGTGGACGAACGACCAGACATAGGCGGAGAAATCCTCCCCCGCGTCGCGCATCGCGCAGAAAATGCGCGCGCCCGCAATCGTCGCCCCGATCTTCGCGCGGGCCCGAACGATGCCGGCATCGCCCATCAGTCGTTCGACGTCAGCCGCGCCGAAGGCGGCAACTTTATCGGGATCGAATCCGGCGAAGGCAGCGCGGAAAGCGTCCCGCTTGCGCAGGATGATGATCCAGGCGAGTCCCGCCTGGAAGCCTTCCAGCATCAGCGTTTCCCAGAGCATACGCGAGTCACGCTGCGGAACGCCCCATTCCTCGTCATGATAGGCGCTGTAGAGCGGATCGCCCTGCGCCCAGCTGCAGCGAGGACGATCCGCCAGCGTCATCGCCTTAGACGTCCAGGTTTGCGACGTTCAGCGCATTGTCCTGGATGAATTCGCGCCGTGATTCGACGACATCGCCCATCAGTTGGGTAAAGATTTCGTCGGCCACGTCGGCCTGTTCGACCTCGACCCGCAGCATCGAGCGATTGTCGGGATCGAGGGTGGTTTCCCACAGCTGCTCCGCATTCATCTCGCCCAATCCCTTGTAGCGCTGGATCGCAAGGCCCTTGCGCCCGGCGGCAAGGATGGCGTCGAGCAGTGCGCTGGGCGAAATGATGGTGACGCCCTTCGTTGCGGTCGGCAGTTCATCCTCGCCCGCCTCTTCGGCTGCGGCAGCGGCCTTCGCGGTGACCAGGCGGCTGGCATTGCGATAATTTGCCGATTCCTCGCTGGCGATGGCGTGCAGTTTGCGCGCCTCGGCCGATCCGATGAAGCCGCCCTCGATCACATGATGATCGGTGACGCCGCGCCATAGGCGCTCGAAATGGAAGCCCCCCTCCTCGGCGATGCGGCCGGTCCAGCGGCCTTCGGAATCCTGCGCGTCCATCCAGGCGACGGTCGCGGCCAGCCGTTCCGCTTGCGCGTCCTTCGACAGTTCCGGATCGAGCGCGCCGTTGAGGCTGAGTGCCTCGATGATCTGCGGATTGTAGCGGCGCGGCACATAGCGCATCACTGCCCGCATCCGTCGCCCATGTTCGATCAGCCCGCGCAGATCGTCGCCGCTGCGCGCGCCGCCGCTGGTTTCCAGCACCATCGTGTCGACGCCATTGTCGACCAGATATTGCTCCAGCGCCGCTTCGTTCTTGAGGTAAACCTCCGATCGGCCCCGCGTTGCCTTGTAGAGCGGCGGCTGCGCAATGTAGAGGTGCCCCGCCTCGATGATCTGGGGCATCTGGCGATAGAAGAAGGTCAGTAGCAGCGTGCGGATATGCGCGCCGTCCACGTCCGCGTCGGTCATGATGACGATCTTATGGTAGCGCAGCTTTTCCAGGTTGAAGTCGTCGCGGATACCCGTGCCCATCGCCTGGATCAGTGTGCCGACTTCCTTGGAGGACAGCATCCGGTCGAAGCGCGCGCGCTCGACGTTCAGGATCTTGCCCTTGAGCGGCAGGATCGCCTGATTGTGGCGGTTGCGTCCCTGCTTGGCGGAGCCGCCGGCGGAGTCGCCTTCGACCAGGAACAGTTCGGATTTGGCAGGATCGCGCTCCTGGCAGTCGGCGAGCTTGCCGGGCAGCGAGGCGATGTCCATCGCGCCCTTGCGCCGCGTCAGTTCGCGCGCCTTCTTGGCGGCCTCGCGCGCGGCGGCGGCGTCGATCACCTTCTGCACGATCATCTTGCCATGCGCCGGATTCTCCTCCAGCCACTCGGCCATCTTGTCTGCCATCAGGCTTTCAAGCGGCTGGCGAACTTCCGAGGACACCAGCTTGTCCTTGGTCTGGCTGGAGAATTTGGGGTCGGGCAGCTTGACCGAGACGATCGCGGTCAGCCCTTCGCGCATATCCTCGCCGGTGAGCGACACCTTCTCCTTCTTCAGCGCGCCCGACTTCTCTGCATAATTGTTGAGGGTGCGCGTCAGCGCCGCGCGGAAAGCGGCGAGGTGCGTGCCGCCATCGCGCTGCGGGATGTTGTTCGTGAAACACAGCACATTTTCATAATAGCTGTCGTTCCATTCCAGCGCGACGTCGATGGTCACGTCGTCGCGGGTTCCGGCGATCGCGATTGGATCGGGCATCAGCGGCGTCTTGTTACGATCCAGCCACTTCACGAAAGCGGCGATCCCGCCCTCGTAGAACAGCTCGACCTCCCTCTTCTCCTCATGTCGGGCATCGACCAGGAACAGGCGCACGCCCGAATTCAGGAAAGCAAGTTCGCGGTAGCGATGCTCCAGCTTGTCAAAGTCGTACTCGGTCTGGTTCTTGAAGGTGCCGCCGTCGCCGGGCGTCTTCTCGGTCGAGGCGAGGAAAGTGACACGTGTGCCCTTCTTGCCCTCGGGCGCGTCGCCGATGACCTTCAGGGGCGCGGTCGCATCGCCATAGGCGAAGCGCATATAATGTTCCTTGCCGTCCCGCCAGATGTTGAGGTCCAGCCATTCGGAAAGGGCGTTGACGACCGACACGCCCACGCCGTGCAGGCCACCCGACACTTTATAGGCGTTATCGTCGCTGGTATTCTCGAACTTCCCGCCCGCATGCAGCTGGGTCATGATGACCTCGGCGGCCGACACGCCCTCTTCCTTGTGGATGCCGGTCGGGATGCCGCGGCCATTATCCTCGACGCTGACGGACCCATCCGGGTTCAACGTGATGACGATCCGGTCGCAATGCCCGGCCAGCGCCTCGTCGATGGCATTGTCGCTGACCTCGAACACCATATGGTGCAGGCCGCTGCCGTCGTCCGTGTCGCCGATATACATGCCGGGCCGCTTGCGCACGGCGTCCAGCCCTTTCAGCACCTTGATGCTGTCGGCGCCATAATCATTGCTGTTAGGGGAGTTCATGGGTTCTTCGCTCATGCCGAGCATATAGGGACTCGCCCTAAGAAACTAAAGCGAAACATGGCGTCTTTCGGGCGGGCTCGGGCCGGTCTATCACAGCGTCATGCGCGCTCCTGATCCCTCTCCTGCTCCTGTCGGCCTGCTCGAAAAGCACCGACATCTATGAGGAGCTGCCCAACAGCTCGCTCGCTGGCGCGCCGCGTGAGGATGTGCCCGAAAGTCGGATGGACGCGCCGGTGGCTCGGCCGGTGATGATCGGCGAGGACGGCGCGAGCTTTTCGGCTTGTGAAACAATGGGAACGATCATTGCCGCAGGCGATGACGAGTTGCCGGCCCAATTGAGGGCGGCTCCTTTCGCGGATTCAAAAAGTGCCGGGCGATTAGCTCCGGGCAGCCGGTTATATGTGTGCTCACGCACGCTGGACCAGAAGTGGCTGGGCGTTGTGCTGGACGTTTCCAATGTTCCAGCGGCTACGACTCCCGCAATGGAGTGCGGCCTGAAAAGGCGCGTCGAACGAAAACAGCCTTACTCCGGTCCTTGCCCCAGCGGCTGGGTGTCGAGCGCCTATGTCCGGCTGATCGCCGGCTGACCCAACTTATTCGATACCGGTGAACACCAGCTTCTGTACGCGTCTGCCGGTGTTCACCTCGGTCGCGTAGATATTGCCTTCGCTGTCGGTGTCGATGCTGTGCAGCCAGGTGAACTGCCCCGCCTGCCGCCCCACCCGGCCGATCGCGCCCAGCACCTCATGCGTCTTGCGGCGCAGGATCCAGATGCGGCCGTTCATCATATCGGCAACGTAGAGATAGGTCTGCTCGGGATCGGGCGAAAAGGCGATGTCGGTGACGGTGTGAGTGCCGCCGGTTTCCGGCGCGATGGCGAGATCGCGCACGAAAGTCATCCCGCCATCCTTCTCCCGCTTGAACAGCTGCGCGCGGTTGTTGTTGCGGTCGCAGATATAGAGATGGCCGTCCTTCGTCGGCACCACGCAATGGACGATGCTGTTGAAGAGCGCGGCCTTGGGATCGGCTGTGCGGCTTGGGTCGACGGCGTGGCTCTGGTCGAAATCCCCCTGCAGAACAGGCCCGGCAGGTGGTTTGCCGTAGGCACCCCATCGCCCCTTGTATGCATACGTCCTGGCGTCGAAGCCGATCACCCGGCGATTCACATAACCGTCGGAAATCAGCACCATGCCGTCCGAGTGATTGACGTCGGATGGGTTGCCGAGCTGGTCGGTGGCGTCATTGCCGCCGGTCTTGTCCCGCCGCCCGAACTGCCGAAGATATTTGCCGTCCCGCGTGTAGTTCATCACGACATGGTCGCCCTTGCCGTTGCCGCCGAACCAGACCGTGCCGCCCTTGTCGACGAACACGCCGTGCAGGCTGGCAGGCCATTGGTTGACGCCCTCGATGGTGGGTGCGCTCGCCGTGCCGCCCCAGCCGGCCATGTAGCGGCCGTCCTTGCCGAAACGCACCACCGGAGGAGCGGGCTTGCAGCAGATCGCGATCGGCGGATCCTGCGCGAGGCCGGTATCCGTGTCGGTGAGAGAATGAGGCCGGTGAACCACCCAGACCGAATCGTCCGGCCCCACCGCCACGCCGCTGACTTGCCCCAGCAGTAGATCGCCAGGCATGGCTGGCCATGCTGCATCGACCTTGAACCGGGGCATCTTCGTGCCCGCCGGTGCGACCTGCTCGAACGCCAGCGGCGCTAGCGCCGGCTGCGGCGGATCGGCTGCAGCGGCGGGTGTGGACAGGAGCAGGGCAGCAAGGACGAAAGCGCGCATGCGGGACTTTCCATGCAAGGAGACGGTGAGGCCGTCGATCATGCCCCACCGCTCGCAGCCGTCAATCGCCATCGCGTGAAAACCGCTCGATGTATTGATGGCGCGATCTGTGGAACAGGGGGAATGCAGGTTCAGCATAATTGGCCTTTTTTACAGAGGCCAATTCTCGGTAGATGGACGTCGCCTACAGTCATGCGGGAAGTCTGCCATGTCCACTTCGCTGTTGCGTCCCCCTTCTCTCCTGCGCCTGCTGGGCGCGTGGCGCGCGCGCGACAGCGCCGAGCCCGCCTATCGCCAGCTTGCCCAGGCGCTGCGAATGCTCGTGCTGGACGGGCGGATCGGCCTTAACGTGCGCTTGCCGGGCGAGCGTGAACTGGCGGCGGCTTTAGGTCTGTCCCG
This sequence comes from Sphingobium sp., assembly GCA_013911745.1. Taxonomy (GTDB): domain Bacteria; phylum Pseudomonadota; class Alphaproteobacteria; order Sphingomonadales; family Sphingomonadaceae; genus Sphingobium; species Sphingobium olei. The sequence continues at coordinate 49,254 of JACESO010000002.1, forward strand.
CACCACGGTGGCGGCCGCCTTTGACCGGCTGCGCGACGAAGGATTTCTCGAAAGCCGGCAGGGATCCGGCAGCGTCACCCGCCTGCCGACCGCACGCGCGGAAACCGCGCCCGTGGAGCTGGAAAGCGCCCATGGCGGCAATCTGCTCAACTGGACGCACGCCGCCCTCCCCGCCGCGCCGGGCGTGGCGCGCGCCTATGCGCATGCGGTGGAAGCCCTGCCCGCCTATCTTGGCGATCTTGGCTATGACGCGCTTGGCCTCAAGGTTCTGCGGTGCGCGATCGCGGCGCATTATGAGCGGCGCGGCTGCCCTACCTCCCCGGACCAGATCATGGTGACCAACGGCGCGCAGCAGGGTTTTTCGCTGCTGCTCAAGTGGCTGGCCGGACCGGGCGACAGGGCGGTAATCGATCATCCGACCTACCATAACGCCATTCAGGCGTTGCAGCGCGCCCATGTCGTGCCGGTGCCGGTGGGCCTGCCCGCCCATGGCTGGGACATCGACGCGATGGAAGCGGCGTTCCGGCAGACCTCGCCCCGGTTCGCCTACGTCATCGCGGACTTCCACAACCCCACCGGGCGGAGCATGGACCCTGCCACGCGGCGCGCGCTGGTCGCCGCCGCGGCGCGCAGCCACACGCCGCTCATCATCGACGAAACGATGGTGGCGATGGGACTGGATTTCGCCCCGCCGCCACCTGTGGCGATCCATGACCCTTCCGGGCGGCAGGTCATCACGCTTGGATCGGCCAGCAAGATTTTCTGGGGTGGGCTGCGAGTCGGCTGGATCAGGGCCGATGCGCAGACGGTAGCGGCATTGGGCCGCCTGCGCACGACGATGGACATGGCGAGTCCGGTGATCGAGCAGATCGCGGCCGCGCAACTTATCGACGCCGATGTCGGCCTGGGCGAGCGCGCCGATATGCTGCGCAACCGACGCGATCATCTGTTGCGCCTGATCGAGCAGCGGTTGCCACAGTGGCGCGTGGAATCTCCGTCGGGAGGCCTGTCGCTCTGGGCCGAATTGCCGCGCGGGGAAGCGACCGCGCTCGCCGCGCTTGCGGAGAGCATGGGGGTGCGCGTGGCCGCTGGTCCCCGTTTCGGGGTGGGCGGAGCGTTCGAACGCTTCCTGCGCTTGCCCTTCACGCTGGACGAAGCGCAGCTTGAAGCGGGGGTGGACCGGCTGGTGGAGGCCGACGCCCGGCTGCATGCCCGGATGCCGCGCATGCGGGATTCGCTCGCCATGGCGCTGGAGGCGGATCGCCTGATCTAGCGCAAGCCGCCTGAGGAGGCGCACGAACAGAAAGGCCGCGCGAATCGCTCCGCGCGGCCTTTCGTCACTCGTCGCAAGAGCGGCTCAGGCGGCCTTCTTGCTTTCCTTGTAGCGTTCGATCGCTTCCAGCGTGATGCGCTTGGCGTCTTCCGCGCCGCCCCAGGTGCCGACGCGGACCCACTTCTTCTTCTCCAGATCCTTATAGTGGGTGAAGAAATGCTCGATCTGCTCCATCACGATGCCGGGCAGGTCGTCTTTCTCCGACACGTTGGAATAATAGGGGAAGACCGAGTCGGCCGGCACGCAGACCAGCTTTTCGTCGCCGCCTGCTTCATCCTCCAGATTGAGCACCGCGATGGGGCGCGCGGCCACCACGGCCCCGGGGATGAAAGGCGATCGGGCGATGACCAGCGCGTCCAGCGGATCGCCGTCGGGGGACAGCGTATGCGGCACGAAGCCGTAATTGGCCGGGTAGCGCATCGGCGTGTGAAGGATGCGATCCACGAATAGCGCGCCGGACGCCTTGTCGAACTCATATTTCACCGGCTCGCCGCCGGTCGGAACCTCGATGATGACATTGAGGCTGTTGGGCGGATCGTCCCCGACCGGGATCAGTTCGATATTCATGGGAAACCCCTTATCCTACCTGTTTGGTTACGGGTGATTATGTTCTCGGTTTCAGCAGCCGGTCCAGGCTGCCTTCACCCCCTCCTGTCTTTTCGAGGCGCGGATAGCGCAGGCCGCCCGAATAATCGAGCGTCAAAGTGCGAAAATACTTGTCCTGCTTCAGGATGATCTGGATCGGCGACTTCGCCTTGATCGCCGCTTTCCATGCGTCCCCGGAAAATTCGTCGCCATTGACCGCCAGGATCTTTGCGCCGACCGTCAGCCCGGCCTTGAACGCCGCGCTGTCCCAGATGACGCCGCTCACCTCGCCGTCATTCTTGACGATCGCGCCGATGCCGAAGCTCTGGTCCACCATCTTGTTGGCACCTTCGGACGCCTTGGTGATGCTGTTCGGTTCTTCCCCATAGACCAGGTTATAGCCCCCAAGGATGAAGCCGCCCTTGGGCGTCTCGCGCGTCGGGCTGTCGACATATTTCTGGAAGAAGCCGGCCCAGTCATAGGGCGCGATGTCATTGAGCGTCTTGATGACGTCGCCGCGATTATAGACGACCTGGCCCCAGTCGCCCGGCTTGATGCCGAAGAAGGCCTTGGCGAAATCATCGAGGCCCTTCTTGCCGCGGGTCGCCTTGGCGATGATCGCGTCTGCCTCAAGCCAGATCATCAGCCCTTCGTTATAATAGTCCTCCGACCGCTGCCAGCTCACCCAGCCCTTGGGCCGTCGGGCGGAGATGATGGGATCGTGCGTGGTGTCTTCCATCGGGCGCCATTGGCGGCCGACCGCCGTGTCGAGCTTCGCCGCGATCTGCGCATAGGCGTCCAGCGTCTCCTGCTTGGAGAAAAGGCCGGAGCGTGCGCCCAGCACATAGCCCCAGAATTGCGTCTGCCCTTCATAGACCCACAGCAGATTGTCCTGCATCGGCACGTTGAAATCGGGCGTCCAGAGCAGGTCGGGGCGGCGGAACTTGCCATCCCAGCTATGGGTGAATTCGTGCGGCAAGAGATTGCGGTCGAGCAGCGCGTCGCCCGAATCCCATTTCTTGAAATAGCCCGGCTCGACCTGATTCTCGGACGATCGGTGATGTTCCAGGCCGATGCCGCCCATCTCGTCGGTGATGGCGAGCAGAAAGTCATAATGGTTGAAATGATAGGTGCCGAACAGCGTCCCGGCTTCGTCCACCAGTTTCTTGTGCTTGGCGATCTGCTCCGGTTTGAAATCCAGTTCGTCGGCGTCGTCGGCGACGATGTTCAGCGTGACGTTATGGCCCAGGTCCACCGGCTTGAAATAGCGGCCGGCGAAGACCGGCGAATCCTGAAGCGCTTCATAATCGATGGTTTCATAGGCTACAGCATTGCCGTTGCGCGTACCGCGCAGCGCGGTCGCCGCCTGCCAGCCTGCCGGATAGGTCACGGTCGCCTGGATCGGAATCTGCCGTGTGTAATAACCCGCCGGATAGAGCGAGACGCTTTCCCACTGGATGTTGAGCATCTTGGGCGTCACGACCACGCGGCCCTGATTCCCGGCCGTGGCGGACAGGAACTGGAACTGCGCCACGACTTCGCTCGCGCCCTGCGGCACGTCGATCTGGACGGCGTAGACGTTGAGCGGATCGCGTTTCCACGCGACCGGCTGGCCGTTGGCGGTGAAGGTAAGGCCAGTCAGCTTCTCGATCTGCCCGCGCGGGGCATGGTTGCCGGGCAGCCATTCGGGCATGCGCAGCGTCACCGGCCCGGCCTGCGCCACCGGGATGGTTTCCTTGACACGGAAGATGCGCTGCGTGGTGTCGCTCGCGTCGACCTCCAGCCGGATCGTGCCGCCGGGATAGGCGATGTCCTTTGGTTCAGCTTTCCCGCTGTCCACCGGCAGCGCGGTCGGCTTCGAACGGATGGCCTCCTGCGCCAGGAGCGGGGCCGAGATGGCGGTGGAAAGGCAGAATGCGGCAGCAAGGCTGCGGATCATGGATGTCTCCGACAGGAAATGGAGGCGGGGGCGCCCTATGGTCTTTAGCATGGCGCGGGTTTAAGCACGCGTCCACCCCAGACGATGCGCTCGAAAAAGCGCTTTCGACAGGGTTGCTTTGCGGTTAAAGGCGCAGCCCCATGGCAAAAACAGAAACGCCGCGCCCGGTGCGCGGCACGCAGGACTTGCTGGGCGGAACGGCCGAGGCGTTTCAGGAGAGGTTCGCGCACGTCGTCGCGACCTTCGATCGCGTGCGCCGCCTCTACGGTTTCCAGCGGGTCGAGGTGCCGGTGTTCGAGCAGACCGCCGTTTTCGCTCGCTCTCTGGGCGAAAGCACCGATGTCGTCTCCAAGGAAATGTATACGTTCCTTGATCGCGGCGGCGATTCCATTACGCTGCGGCCCGAGTTCACCGCCGGTATCAGCCGCGCCTACATCACCGAAGGCTGGCAGCAATATGCGCCGCTTAAAGTGGCGACCCATGGCCCCCTGTTCCGCTACGAGCGGCCGCAAAAGGGCCGCTTTCGCCAGTTCCACCAGCTTGACGCCGAAATCATCGGCGCGGCCGAGCCCGGCGCGGACGTGGAACTGCTGGTCATGGGCGACCAGCTGCTGCGCGAGCTGAACATCGAAGGCGTGACCCTGACGCTCAACACGCTGGGCGACGCGGCGAGCCGCGACGCGTGGCGCGCCGCGCTGATCGCCCATTTCGAGGCGCACCGGGGCGAGCTTTCGGAGGAAAGCGTCGAGCGGCTGGCGAAAAATCCGCTCCGCATCCTCGACAGCAAAGATCCCCGCGACCGCCCGGTGGCTGACAGCGCGCCGGATATCGACGCTTACCTGACCGACGAAGCGCGCGCTTTTTTCGAGAAGGTGACGACGGGCCTCGACGCGGCAGGCGTGGCATGGGAACGCAATGCCCGACTGGTGCGCGGGCTGGACTATTATCGGCATACCGCTTTCGAGTTCGTCACCGACCGCTTGGGTGCGCAAGGCACAGTGCTGGGCGGCGGGCGCTATGACGGGCTGATCGAGAATCTGGGCGGCCCTAGCACGCCTGCGGTCGGCTGGGCGGCTGGGATCGAACGACTGGCAATGCTGGTGGGTAAGCCTGCAATTCTAACCCCTGACCTCAACTTCATTCCGGCTAACGAAGAGTCGCGTTTACTTGCGACAGAGCTGCTAGGGCTTGCGCGCAGCAACGGGATCATGGCCGAAATGGCGTTCAGGGGATCTCCCAAAAAGCTATTTGAAAAAGTAAAGCGTGATCTAAGCGCGGTGCGCGTCGTTTCTGTTGAAGCCGGCGATGGCGTAGGGAATTTAGGATCGTTCAGATTGCGTGACATTTGGCACGAAGCAAAGCCAATACGGGCTACTCTCAAAGACGCGATTAGCCAGCGCTTTGTTTTGGATGAAGATGAGGAAAGCCGGGTCATCACACTGGTGAAGCGCAAGGGCTAATGCACATCTCCGCCGAACGCATCGCGCAGATTGAGGCGCGCCGGGATGAGGTGCAGGCGTCGATGACTCGCGCCGATCTTCCCGCCGATGCGTTCGTCAAACTCTCCAAGGAATATGCGGAGATCGAACCGGTCGCCAATGCCGCGCGGGAACTGCGCCGGCTGCGGCAGGAGCTGTCCGCGCTCGAGACGATGACCGGCGGCGAAGAGGCCGACCCCCTGATGCGCGAAATGGCGCAGGAGGAGATGCAGCTGCTGAAAAACCAGCTGCCCGCCGCCGAGCGCGCACTGGCCTTGCAGCTCTTGCCCCGCGACGCCGCCGACTCCCGTCCCGCCATGCTGGAAATCCGGGCCGGCACCGGGGGCGACGAAGCCGCGCTGTTCGCTGGCGACCTGTTCCGCATGTATCAGCGCTATGCCGATACCCAGGGGTGGAAGATGGAGATGATCTCCGCCAACGCCTCCGAACAGGGCGGGTTCAAGGAAGTGGTGGCCAGCATCAACGGGGCTGGCGTGTTCGCGAGGCTGAAGTTCGAAAGCGGCGTCCACCGCGTCCAGCGCGTGCCCGTGACGGAGAGCGGCGGACGCATCCACACCAGTGCCGCGACCGTCGCCGTCCTCCCCGAGCCGGAGGAGGTGGACGTTCAGATCGCCGATTCCGACCTCAAGATCGACATCTACCGCGCCAGCGGGGCAGGGGGGCAGCACGTCAATACCACCGATTCGGCGGTGCGCATCACGCACCTGCCCAGCGGCATCGTCGTGACGCAGCAGGACGAACGGTCGCAGCACAAGAACAAGGCGAAGGCGATGCAGGTGCTGCGCGCGCGTCTTTACGAGGCCGAGCGGGAACGCACCCAGAGCGAGCAGGCCGGCGCGCGCAAGGCGATGGTGGGGTCGGGCGACAGGTCGGAACGCATCCGCACCTATAATTTTCCGCAAGGGCGCGTGACCGATCACCGTATCAACCTGACACTGCACCGGCTGCCCGAGATATTGGAAGGCCCCGGCCTTGCAGAGGTGATCGATGCGTTGATCGCGGAGGACGAGGCCGCGCGGCTGGCGCAGCTGGACGGAGTGGGGTGACCATCCCAGACGCGCTGCGCGCCGCGGCCGCCCGGCTCGTGGCCTCCAGCGACACGCCGAGGCTCGATGCCGAATTGCTGATGGCGCATGCCCTCGGGCTGTCCCGGGCGGACATGCTGCTGCGTCAGCGCGATCTGACCGTTCCTCAGGATTTCTTGGCCTTGCTAGATCGTCGTCTGGCGGGGGAACCCATCGCGCATATCACAGGCACGCGCGATTTCTGGACGATCAGCCTGGCCGTGACGCCTGATGTGCTGATCCCCCGGCCCGACAGTGAAACGCTGATAGAGGCGGCGGTGGATCATTTTACCGGCCGATCGCCGTCTACCATCCTGGATCTTGGCACTGGGTCGGGCGCGCTGCTGTTGGCGGCGCTTGATCAATGGCCCCAGGCGCGTGGCGTCGGCATCGACGCGTCGCCTGCCGCGCTCGCGGTTGCGCAGGAAAACGCCGGAAGTCTGGGCATGGATGACCGTGCGACTTTTCGGCCGGGTAACTGGGCCGTAGGCGTGGACGGTCCGTTTGATCTCCTGCTCATCAACCCGCCCTACATTGCTCTCGACGAACCCTTGTCAGGCGATGTGCTGCGTGATCCCGCCAAAGCCTTGTTCGCCGGGGTGGATGGGCTGGACGATTACCGCCGGATCGTGCCCGCCCTGCCTCGTCTGATTGCGCCAGGCGGTATGGCCGCGATCGAGATCGGCTATCGTCAGGCGGATAGAGTATCCGCGCTCATCTTGGCCGAAGGGCTGCATGTTCGGGTCAAGCGCGACCTTGCCGGCCATGACCGCTGCCTGATTGTAACGGGGGATTGATGTTGATTTGCGCCTCTCCGGGCGAAAATGGCTTGGTTTATGCGGTAAAAGGCACTACATCAGCGTCAGGGACGGCTCTATCTTGTGACATGGCCTGTTAGGCCATTGATACAAAAAGCCGATTCCCTGCTCCTGAAAGTCATGACGGCGCTCGCTGCGCAAGCGCTGCTGGCAGCTGGGGTGATGATCCGGGCAGGATCATGCCTGGCGGAGCCGTATACGGCCTGAAGGACAGGCCGTGCTTGGAGATGGCGACTGAACAGTGTTGTCAGTGAACTTTGACACAGCGAACGCAAGGATCATATCTTGATCAACAACCGGCAGGCCGGCCGCCGCAATCGCGGCCGGAATAATAATGGTCGCCCCAACGGCAACAATCGGGGCGGCGGCGATAACGGCAACCGGATCGACAACCGCGCGCGCGGGAATGCGGCCCAGCTTCTTGAGAAATACAAGAATATGGCGCGCGATGCGCAGATGGCGGGCGACCGGGTGAACGCCGAATATTATCTGCAGTTCGCCGACCATTATTTCCGCGTGCTGGCCGACAATCGCGCCCGGCAGGAAGAGCAGCAGCAGCGCTTCCGTCCGCGTGAGGACAGTTTCGATGAAGATGGCGACGATTTCGACAGCGCGGATGAAGGCGTGGACGATTTCCGTGGCGAGCAGCCGGCCTATGACCGCGCTCCCCGCCCTCAGGAGCGCCGGCCGGAAGAGGCGCGCGACAATCGCGACGGCAACCGCAACAATCGCCGCGACCGCAATCGCCGCGACCGCGGCTCCCCTCAGGAGGACGGCGGTTTGCTGCCCGAGGTAGGGTTTGAAGGGCCGGTCGGCACGCCAGCGGACCCGGTATCCGCTCCTCAGGCGGCAGAAGCGCCGGCCCCCGTCGCGGATGCGCCGGAGCAGGCTGCCGAGCCTGCCCGTCCCCGCCGCGGCCGGCCGCGCAAGGCGGTGCCTGCGGAGTCGACGGAGAGCTTCGACGCGGCGGTTCTCCCGCCCTCGATCGCCCGCAGCGACGACACAGGGGCGGACGAGGGAGAAGCGCCCCGTAAGCGTGGACGCCGGCCCCGCGCTGCCACGGCCGAAGCCGCCGAATAAGGCCCGCCGCAGGGATTAAGAAAAGGGGACGGCGTCCATGGCGCCGTCCCCTTCTTGCATCTGCCGTATCCGCGCTGCTCCTATTCAGGCAGCGGCCGGGGGCGATGATCGGCGTCCAGTGCGACGAAAGTGTAGACGCCGCTGGTCACATTCACCTCCGTCTGCGCGACGCCGCGCGTCGCCACCACGTCGATGTGGATCGCCAGCGACGTGCGTCCGCGCCGCATCTCCCGCGCATAAACCGAAACGACATCGCCCAGCAGGATGGGACTGATGAACTTCATGCCCTCGATCGCCACGGTGGCGACGGGCCCCTGAGCTATCCGGGCCGCCATGATGCCACCGGCAATGTCCATTTGGCTGAGCACCCAGCCGCCGAAAATATGCCCGTTGGCGTTGATGTCCATCGGGCCAGGGACGACCCGCAACGCTGCTTCACCCCTTTGTTCAGTCATCCAGCGGCACCTCGTCCTTCAACCTGTCCATCACCTGTTCGTCATGGCCCGTCCCGCTGGACAGGAAAGCCAGCGCCATCAGACCCGTTCCGAGCATGAAGGTCAGCCAGACACCCAGAACGGTCGCGATCACCATGTGGATCGGCAACTGACCAACGCTCCAGTGAAGAAACAGGAGTGCCAGTCCCACGCACAGCGTCGCGCCCACCGCCATCCATGCCATGATTCGCCGGAACCGTTTCCAGGCGATGGCGGCGATTTGGGGATCATCCAGGGCCTGTCTGCGCGTCATCCCTTTTCATTGGGCCGCGAAAGTGGGATCATCAAGTCCTGACAGAAGCCTTTGTGGCAACATAGGAGAGCAGCCATGACCATCGCGGCGATATTGCAGCGTAAGGGAAGCGACGTCATCCAGGTTCGGCCGTCCGACAGCGTGCTATTCGCCGTGCAGTTGCTGGCCGATCGCAAGATCGGCTGCGTCCCCGTGGTGGAGGATGGGGAGGTCGTCGGCATCTTTTCCGAACGGGATCTGGTCCATCTGATTGCCCGGGACGGCGCTGCGGCGCTGGAGCATGATGTGGGAGAGATCATGACCGCGCCGGCGATCACCATCGACGATCGGACGCCGGTGCTGAACGGCTTGTCTCTGATGACCAAGCGCCGCATCCGTCACTTGCCCGTCGTGGTCGATGGCGCGCTCGCCGGCATGGTATCTATCGGGGATCTGGTCAAATTCCGAATCGACAGCATCGAATCGGAAGCCGCGGCGCTGCGCGATTATATTCAGACTGCCTGACCGGGCGGATCATCCCGCCTGAATGGGTGGAGCCCGCCGCACGACCAGCGCCACCAGTTCCCTGAGTGTTTCGCCCGCCAACATGGACACCGCGGCCAGAAAGGCCAGTCCGCCGGCTGGAACCAATATCCCCAGGCGTGCGGGAGCGGGTAGGGGGGGCAACATCGCGTCCACGGCCATGACGATGGCCGCCATGACGATGGCGCAGCCAAGCCCAGGCGCTGCGGCGCGCGCGACGTCAGTGATGCGCAATCCCATTGGCCTGCCTGCCATGACGGCGGTCATCACGGTCAGCACCGGGAACGCTGCCAGCCATGCCCATGCCAGTCCGATCGCGCCGGCCTGAATCCCGATCAGGAAAGCAACCGGCATCAGCACCGCGCCGACGGCGGCGACTCGGGCGGTCGTGCCTGGGCGGCCCAATGCATTGCTGACCGGCGCGAACATCACCTGCAGCGTCATGAACGGCATGGCCAGTGCGAGGATCGACACGAAAGGCGCCATGTCCAGCCATTTGCGCCCGAACAATGTTTCCACCAGCGGTTCCGCCGTCACGGCCATGCCCAGATAGATGGGGCATGTCAGCAGCAGCAGCAGCTTCACCGCCTTGCAAAAGGACCATGCGACGCGGCTGAGGTCTTTTTGCATGCGCGCATAGGCGGGGAAGGCGACATCGTTGAGCGGCGGCACGAACTTGCTGACGAAAATCTGGGTAAGGAACAGCGCTTCGGCATAGAGGCCGAGCTGATGTGGCTCCAGCATACGGCCGCCGATGAAGATATCGGCCTGGCTCTGCACGATCCAGAACAGTTGGCCGCCCAAGAGCGAAGCGCCATAGGCGACCATCGCACCCGTGCCGCGGAAGTCGAAGGTTGGAATGGGGCGGAAACCCGTTGCGATGACATAGCCGGCCGCCTTGATCCAGAAGCCCGCGAGCGGCGCGAACACCAGCGTCCACACCCCCCATCCCGACAAAGCACCCACCAGCGCCGTCGCCGCTGACGCGATCGCCGCGATCAGGTTGACGAGGGCAGGGCGCTTGAAGTCGAGCGCGCGTCCCATGATCGCCTCAGGAACGGAGATGAAAGGCGTCGAAAGATAGAGCAGCGCCTGCACTCGAAGCAGATGCGCCACCATCGGCTGGTCGTAATAGTCGGCGGCCAGGGGGGCGATCAGCAACTGCGCCAGTGCCAGTCCGCCATTCAGCAGCAGCATGATGGTGAAGGCCTGGCGCAGCCTGTGGATTTCGACGGTAGCGGATTGGACCAGCGCGCTGACCAGGCCATATCCGTTGAGGAAGGTGGCAAAGTTCAGGATCACCTGGGTCATCGCGAACAGGCCGTAATCGGCGGGATCGAGCAGGCGGATGACCGCCAATGTCACCACCCAGCTCACCATCTGCGAGACGATCTGGCTTCCGGAACGCCAGAAAATGGCGCTGCGTATGCGGGAACCGAACCCTGCGTCTTCGGCGTCGGCATCCTGCAGGGTCATCCGTGCGCCTTTCCATGGTGGCTGTGGGTCATGGGGCAGATGTAGCGCGGAACTTCCGAAAATTTTCTGAAATAAAATTGCAAAAAGGGTTTGACGGGTCGGATTGCCGTCCATATATGCCGCCTCACCGGACGGGACGAGGCCTTCAGCGGCATCGAACGGCTGGTCGCCAACAGGAACGGGAAGCAACTCCCTCGATGAATTTTCGAGGAAGGATGGCTGTCCTCCTAAAGGTGTCGGTTCTTTGACATTGTTGATTGATGAAGGGACATGTGGGCGGCGGCTCGTGTGGCATGGGGCTTAGGCTTGTGCTGCAGTAGCAAATTTAAGTCGTTCTATATGTCCTTATACATATCCACAGTAATATGTATTTGTGCAGGAACGGCTCCTATGAATGAGCGGTTTTGCTGGGGACTATTCCTCTTCGGCAGAATCGGACATCAAACTTGAGAGTTTGATCCTGGCTCAGAACGAACGCTGGCGGCATGCCTAAT
>JACESO010000020.1 GCA_013911745.1 Sphingobium sp.
CCCCCGCATTGCCGCCGGCCACCGCCCGCCCGCTGCCGCGTCCCCCCTCTCACGGCAGCAGGCGGGCGGTTTCCTGTGTCAGGACCGCGTCTTTCCGCTGAAAATGACAAGAAAAAGGGCGCGGAGACGGATCTCCGCGCCCTCTTTCCTACCCGGTGTGAAGCGGCTTACAGCTTTTCGGTCAGTTCCGGCACGACCTTGAACAGATCGCCGACCAGCCCGATGTCCGCCACCTGGAAGATCGGCGCGTCCTCATCCTTGTTGATGGCGATGATGGTCTTGCTGTCCTTCATGCCGGCAAGGTGCTGGATCGCGCCGGAAATGCCGACCGCGACATAGACTTCCGGCGCGACGATCTTGCCGGTCTGGCCGACCTGATAGTCGTTGGGGACATAGCCGGCGTCCACCGCGGCCCGGCTCGCGCCGACCGCCGCACCCAGCTTGTCGGCCAAGGGGAAGATCAGCTGCTCGAACGTCTCGCCATCCTTCAATGCCCGGCCGCCCGACACGATGATCTTGGCGCTGGTGAGTTCGGGACGCTCCAGCTTGGCGATCTCCGCGCCGACGAAGCTGCTGAGGCCCTTGTCCCCGGTCGAGGCGACTGCTTCCACCGTGCCGCTGCCGCCCTCGCGCGCCGCCTTCTCGAACGCGGTGCCGCGCACGGTGATGACCTTCTTGGCGTCCTTCGACTGGACGGTCGCGATCGCGTTGCCGGCATAGATGGGCCGCGTGAACGTGTCCTCGCTCTCGACCGACAGGATGTCGCTCAACTGCATGACGTCCAGCAGCGCAGCGACGCGGGGCGCGATATTCTTGCCGTTGCTGGTGGCCGGCGCGACGAATGCGTCATGATCGGCCATCAGTTCGACGATCAGCGGCGCGACATTCTCGGCAAGCGCGTGGCCGAACGCCGCGTCGTCAGCGACATGGACCTTGCCCACGCCAGCGATCTTGGCGGCCTCGGCGGCGACGCCGTCCACGCCCTGACCGGCGACCAGCAGATGCACCTCGCCCAGCTTCGAAGCGGCGGTGACGGCGGAAAGCGTCGCATCCTTGACCGCGCCGCCTTCATGTTCAACCCAAACCAGAGTCTTCATTATCTTCTTCCCTTCGGAAAATCAGGCGGCGACGCCCATGGCCTTCAGCTTGCCGACCAGTTCGTCGACATCGGCGACCTTGATCCCGGCCGAGCGCTTGGCCGGCTCCTCGACCTTCAGCGTGGTCAGGCGGGGCGCGATATCGACGCCGTAATCGGCGGGCGTCTTGGTCGCGAGCGGCTTGCTCTTGGCCTTCATGATGTTGGGCAGCGACGCATAGCGCGGTTCGTTCAGGCGCAGGTCGGTGGTGACGATCGCGGGGGTGGAGAGCTTCACCGTTTCCAGCCCGCCATCGACCTCGCGGGTCACGTTGACCTTGTCGCCCTCGATCTCGACCTTCGACGCAAAGGTGCCCTGCGGCAGGTTCAGCAGCGCGGCCAGCATCTGGCCGGTCTGGTTGCTGTCGTCGTCGATGGCCTGCTTGCCCAGGATGATGAGGCTAGCGCCTTCCTCTTCCTGCACCTTGGCCAGCAGCTTGGCGACGCCCAGCGGCTCGACTTCGTCATCCGTCTGGATCAGGATGGCGCGGTCCGCCCCCATGGCCAAAGCAGTGCGCAGCGTTTCCTGCGCCTTGGCGACGCCGATGGAAACGGCGACGACCTCGGTCGCCGCGCCCTTTTCCTTCAGGCGAATGGCTTCCTCGACCGCGATCTCGTCGAACGGGTTCATGCTCATCTTGACGTTGGCAAGGTCCACGCCGGTTCCGTCCGCCTTCACCCGCGGCTTCACATTATAGTCGATCACCCGCTTCACGGGCACAAGGATCTTCATTGCAACATCCTCCGTTATCAATGCCAGCGCGGGCGCGGGCGGCCCGTTCCCGGACCACCCGCACCCTCAAATTATTCGGTCAGGCGGGAAAGTGCCTCAGGCTGCCTTCCTCACTTCCGCCACGATCTTCTTGGCCGCGTCGCCCAAATCGTCCGCCGGGACGATGGGCAGACCCGAATTGGCCAATATGTCCTTACCCTGCTGGACGTTGGTGCCTTCCAGGCGGACGACCAGCGGGACCGACAGGTTCACTTCCTTGGCGGCGGCGACGATGCCGTTGGCGATGATGTCGCATTTCATGATGCCGCCGAAGATGTTGACCAGGATGCCCTTCACCGCCGGATCCTTCAGGATGATCTTGAAGGCCGCGGTCACCTTCTCGGTGGTGGCGCCGCCGCCCACGTCCAGGAAGTTGGCGGGGAATTCGCCGTTCAGCTTGATGATGTCCATCGTCGCCATGGCCAGGCCCGCGCCGTTCACCATGCAGCCGATGTTGCCATCGAGCTTGATGTAGGCGAGGTCGTACTTCGACGCTTCGACTTCGGCCGCATCTTCCTCGGTCAGGTCGCGCAGTTCGGCGATGTCCTTGTGGCGGAACATGGCGTTGCCGTCGAAGCCGACCTTGGCGTCGAGCACCAGCAGGTTGCCCTGCTCGGTCAGCGCCAGCGGATTGACCTCGATCTGCTCGGCGTCGGTGTCGAGGAATGCGGCATAGAGCGAGGAGGCGACCTTGGCCGCCTGTTTCGCCTGATCGCCCGTCAGGCCCAGCGCGGCGGCCACGGCGCGGCCATGGTGCGGCTGGAAGCCCGAAGCCGGATCGACCGAGAAGCTGTGGATCTTTTCAGGGGTCGAATGGGCGACTTCCTCGATGTCCATGCCGCCTTCGGTCGACACGACGAAGGCGATGCGGCTGGTGGCGCGGTCGACCAGCAGCGCGAGGTAGAATTCCTTCGCGATGTCCGCGCCGTCGGTGACGTAGAGGCGGTTGACCTGCTTGCCCGCTTCGCCGGTCTGGATCGTCACCAGCGTGTTGCCGAGCATGTCGGTCGCATGGGCCTTTACCTCGTCGAGGTTGAAAGCGAGGCGGACGCCGCCCTTCGCATCGGGGCCGAGTTCCTTGAACTTGCCCTTGCCGCGACCGCCGGCATGGATCTGCGACTTCACGACATAGAGCGGCCCGGGCAGCTTCTTTGCGGCTTCGACGGCTTCGTCGACCGAGAAGGCGGCATAGCCCGCCGCGATCGGCGCGCCATATTTCGCCAGCAGTTCCTTGGCCTGATATTCGTGAATGTTCATGGGTCGGGCCCGTCCTTTTGCGGTGAAGCAGATGACGGACCGATAAGCACAGGTGAACCCCACAGACCAGCGGGATTTGCAAAATCGTTTTGCAAAATTGCAAAACGCGGCGGCGGCAATTGGCCGGAAAACAGCGAAATTACGTCAGAATGCGCAGGTGATGGCGGCCCTCCCCGTCACCGCGATGATCTCTGGATCCTGCAAAGCGCGCAGCCTGTGCAGCAGTTCGGCGCTGTTCACGCCGTTCCTATGCGACTTGCGGATTCCGCCCAGCGACTGGAGCCGACGCAACTGCATGACGCTGAGGTCTTTCGCCATCGGCTTTGCCATGCAGGACGCCGTTCGCTCGGACAGCCCGGCTTCCATCAGCCCCGCCCTGACCCGCGACTCGGGCGACAGGGATGCGCAACCGGACAGGCCGAGACCAGCAAGGCTCAACAATATTGTGGGAAGACCATATTTCATGCCGTGCGTTCTGGCGCTCCCGACCGGGTGGCGCAAGAACGGCGACTCTCCTTCCGCCGGGCGACCGCGCTGTCAGTGGGAGGGCAGGATCATCCGCTGGTTCGCCTGCCTGTAGGCATTGATCCGGCTCGCATAGCCGCGCGCCAGCCCTTCATAGGCGGCCTTGCCTTGTTCCGATTGGCTGCCCTGCGCGCGGATGAGCGCCATTTGCTGCCGATGCAGCAGATAATTGACATCCGTCTCCATGTCTCGCCCTCCTCCTCTTTGCGTCTGGAAGTCTGGTCGATGGGACGATACCGGCTGTCGGAGCCCGTATAAGCGGCCACGAAATGCGGATCGTCGAACGACTCTATAGCATGCCGGCACCGCTCTGGCGACCGTCATCGGCTCGGCCAGGCCACGAGCCGCCCTGCCGCAGCCTCGTCCGGTCGCCGGAGAAGCCTTGCTTGCTCAGGCTTCGGGAGCGCGTTTCAACAAATCACCCAAAAGGCTTGGAGCCGCTCTGCGTAAGTGCCATGATCTGCAGGGAAAAAGCTGGGGGCGTTCGGCTTGGGCGATGCGGTGGCGGCCGGACTGCAGGCAATTCACAGCGAACTGCTGCTTTTCGCCATGGTCGGCCTGTGGATCGGCGGCATCGACGATCTGCTCATGGACCTGCTTTTCCTTGCGCGGAAATATTGGCGCGACCTGGCTATTTATGCGCGCCACCCGCGCATGACCACCGCCACCCTCCCGGCCTCGATCGAACCCGGAACCATCGCCGTCTTCATCCCCGCCTGGCGCGAGGCCGATGTGATCGCGCCGATGCTGCGCCACGCACTCAGCCAATGGCAGGACGCGCGCTACCGCATCTTTGTCGGCGTCTATCCCAACGATCCGGACACTATCACGGCACTCGCCTCCGTGGCGGAAGGGGAACCGCGCATCGTCGTCGCGGTCAATCCCCGCCCCGGCCCCACGACCAAGGCCGACTGCCTCAACACGCTCTGGCGGGCGATGGCCGCGTGCGAGGCGCGGGAGGGCGTCGCGTTCAAGGCGGTGCTCCTCCACGACGCCGAAGATGTCGTCCATGCCGATGAGATCCGCCTGTTCGACTTCATGATCGACCGCTTCGCGCTCGTCCAATTGCCGGTCCTGCCCCTTCCCGGCCGCGGCGGCTGGTTCAACCGGGCGATCGCCGATCATTATTGTGACGAATTTGCCGAGTCGCACGGGCGGCTACTCACCGTGCGGGAGGCGCTTGGCGCGTCCATTCCCTCCGCCGGGGTCGCCTGCGCCTTCGAACGTGGGATATTGGGGCAGCTGGTAGACGCCCGTCACGGCGGCCCGTTCGATCCCTCCTCGCTCACCGAAGATTATGAGGTGGGTCTGCGGATCAGCGACATGGGTGGACGCGGCGTGTTCGTGCGGATGGGCGACGGGCGCGGCGGACTCGTCGCAACCCGCGAATTCTTCCCCGACACGCTGCACGAAGCCGTGCGGCAGAAGGCGCGCTGGATGGTCGGCATATCGCTCGCGGGATGGGACCGGCTGGGCTGGCGCGGCGGCCCCGCCGAATGGTGGATGCGCATCCGCGACCGGCGCGCGACGGTAGCGGCGCTGGTCCTGTGCGCCGCCTATCTCTCCTTCATCCTGTGGGGCGCGATCCTGTTGATCGGGCTGCTGATCCCGGTTCCGCCGCTTCACGTCTCGCCTTTCATGGAAGGACTGCTCACCGCGAACGTCATGCTGATGACATGGCGGATGGTCATGCGCGCGCTCTTCACCGGCCGGGTCTATGGCTGGCGGCAGGGCCTGGGCGCAATCCCGCGCACCGTCATCGCCAATTACATCGCTATCCTGGCCGCGCGTCGTGCCATTTTCCTCTACGGCAGGTCGCTCTTCGGCAAGCCGCTCCGCTGGGACAAGACCAGCCACCGATTCCCCGACATACAGGCCGACGCATGACCGGTGCCGTCCACAGCCGCCCCCTGCGCTTCCTTCTGCTCGTGATGCTTGGCTGGGTCGGATTGCGCGTTGCAAGCGAGCAACTGCTCCTTGTCCGGCCCACGCCCGCTCCGGTTGCGGCCGCTTCCCCTGCTCCTGCGGCCTGGGCGCCGCGCGCACGCGCGCACAGCATCACCCTTGCGCACGTCCCTACCGCAGCGCTGCTTCCGCCAGCCCCCGCATCGGCCCCTGGGCCTTCATTCAACCGCCCGGCCACGCCTCGGCAGTTCGAATCCGGGCACGAGCCTGACGCCAGGATCGACCTCCTGCAGTTCATCCATTTTTCGGACGGTTTCGCCAATCGCCATTATGGGACGGGCGACCTCGACATCGCCGCATTTCCCGTCACGGCTTCGCCGCCCCCCAGCCTGTCCTCCGCGCCGGCGCAGCACCGGTGGCGGGCCAGCAGTTGGGTGCTTTGGCGCGACGGCAGCGGTCAACCACCGGACGCCGCGTCGGTCGGCCGCCTCGGCGGATCGCAGGCCGGCATCCGCGTCGACTATCTGCTGTCCGACCGGGGATCGTCGCGTCTGACCGCCTATGGCCGCCTCACCGGCGCGCTCCAGCGACCGGCCGCGCCCGAAGCGGCAGCGGGCGTCGCCTTCCAGCCTGTACGCGCCATCCCCGTCACCATCGCCGCCGAACGCCGCATCGCGCTTGGCACCGGAGCGCGCGACGCCAATGCGATCACGGCCGTCGGCGGCTTTGGCCCCACGCCGATCGCAAAGGGGCTGGAGGCGGAAGGCTATGCGCAGGCCGGCGTCGTCGGTTTTCGCCATACGGACCTGTTCATCGACGGCAAGATGTCGCTCCTTGCCCCGGTGCAGGGTGCGCCTGTCCGCGTCGGCGCGGCGCTTTCGGGCGGCGCACAACCGGGCGTCAGCCGCCTCGACGCCAGTCCCGAACTCCAGCTGCGCCTGCCCCTCCCCAACGCCAACGCCCGCCTGTCGCTCGAATGGCGTCAGCGCATCGCCGGCAACGCCCGCCCGGCGTCCGGGCTTGCCCTGACGCTCGGCGCGGATTTTTGATCCCGCGAGGCTTTCGCCTTTATGCCGGGCGTCTTTGGGGTTAACCGAAGGCCAGCATGGATCTCTATCTGCCCATCGCCAACCTTTCGGTGAACGCGCTCGTCATCGTCGCGCTGGGCGGAGTCGTAGGGCTGTTGTCGGGCATGTTCGGCGTGGGCGGCGGTTTCCTCACGACGCCGCTCCTCATCTTCTACGGCATCCCGCCGACCGTCGCCGCTGCCTCGGCCGCCAGCCAGGTGACGGGCGCCAGCGTTTCGGGCGTCGTCACCCACATATCGCGTGGCACGGTCGACTTCCGCATGGGCGGAGTCCTCATTTCCGGCGGGGTCGTGGGCGCGGGGCTAGGCGTTCTGATCTTCCGGCTGCTCCAGCATCTGGGGCAGATCGATACGGTGATCGGCATCCTCTACGTCCTGATGCTGGGGGGCATCGGCGGGCTGATGGCCAAGGAATCGATCCAGGCGCTCATCGCCCTCAAGACCGGCCGGCGCGCGCCCGCCCGCAAGCGCCGCCACCATCCGCTCGTCGCCGCGCTGCCCATGCGCTGGCGCTTCTATCGCTCGGGCCTTTATATTTCCCCCCTTGCTCCCCTGCTGCTGGGCGTGGCGACCGGCATCCTCACCATGTTGCTGGGCGTGGGCGGCGGCTTCATCCTCGTGCCGGCGATGCTCTACCTGCTCGGCATGACGACCCAGTCCGTTGTCGGCACATCGCTGTTCCAGATCCTGTTCGTCACGATGGCGACCACGATGATGCACGCGATGACGACCAAGGCCGTCGATCTCGTGCTCGCCATGCTGCTGCTGGTGGGCAGCGTCACCGGCGCGCAGGTCGGCACGCGCCTTTCCATGACGATCCGGCCGGAATATCTGCGCATCCTGCTCGCCGCCATCGTGCTGCTGGTCGCAGCGCGCATGGCGCTGGGGCTGGGCTGGCGACCGGACGCCATCTACACGATAGAGCTGGGCTGATGCGCAAGGCCGCCGCCCTGCTGCTTGCGGTCAGCGCCCTGCCGTTGGGCGGAGCGGAGGCACCCGAACTGGTGCCCGACGTGTCGCAGCGCGACGTGGAGATCCAGTACAGCTTCACCGGCGCGGACCTGCTGCTGTTCGGTGCCATCGTCTATCCCGATGGCCGTCGCCCCGAAAAGCCGGCCGACATCGTCGTGGTGCTGAAGGGGCCGGAACAATCCATCGTCATGCGCGAAAAACAGAAGGTTGCCGGCATCTGGGTCAATGCCGACACCGCACGCTTCCGCTCCGCGCCCAGCTTCTACGCCATGGCATCGTCGCGACCGATCGACCGGATCGTCGACGAACGCACCGCCGCCATTTACGAACTGGGCGTGGACAAGCTGCAACTCTCCCCCTCTTCGCTCAACGACAGCGCTGAACTCAGCCGCTTCGAAAGCGGCCTCGTCGCCCTGCGTGAACGGTCGGGCCTGTTCGTCGAGCGCCCCGGCACAGTCGAGATCAGCGATGGCGTGCTGTACCGTGCCCGATTGCCTCTGTCGGCGCGCGTGATCGTGGGCGATTATACCGCCGAGACGTTCCTGGTGCAGAACGGCCGCGTCGTCGCGGCCGCGGTGCGCGACATCACCGTCCGCAAGTCGGGCTTCGAGCAGTTCATGGCCAGCGCGGCGGAGCATTGGTCCTTCCTCTACGGCCTCGCGGCCATTGCGCTTGCGGTCGGCATGGGGTGGGCAGCGGGCGCCATCGCCAAACGCATTTGACTTCCGGCCCCTTTATGTCGGACTGGTGGACATAGAAGGACGTTAGGGGGGATGGCAGATGGGCGAAACGGATCGCGGGGAAGCACATCCCTTCTACCAGCTGGACGCCCTCAGCCACCCTCTGCGCGCCTCGCTCTCGCGCGAGATGCATGTGCGCAAGATGCCTCGCCTGCGCACCCCTTCCCGCGCGGTCCAGTTCATGCTGATGGTAGATGATGAGGAAGCCCGCGCCAGCATCGCCATGCTCGACCGCCTGCTCCCGCCCGAAGTGGAGCGCCCGCACGAGGGGGATCGCTTCTTCGCCTGCCCGCTCGACACGCTCGGCTTTTCATGGGAACGGCACAGCGAATTCATCACCTACAGCTTCATCGCCGCGACCGATGGACCGCCCTTCGACCTCGCACCTTTCCACGCGATCGCGCCTTGGATGGACCATTTGCCCGGTCGCATCATCCGGTCGACCCAGATCGCGCTGGTGGGCAACGAACCCGACCGCGCAACCGTCGTCGCGCACTTCTCATCCGACGATCTCATCATCTCCGACGTAGCGCAGGGCCGCGCCCGGATATGGAGCGACTTCCGCCTGCACGACAGCGGCTTCGGCCGCCTGCTCATCCATGATCGGGGGCTGGAGGGGGCCGAGCCCGCCCTGCTGGTCCAGCGGCTTCAGGAACTCGGCAACTACCGCAAGATAGCGCTGCTGGGCCTGCCCGAAGCGCAGCGGGCGACGCCCGTTGTCGCCGCGCTGGAACGGCGGCTCACGGATGTCACGGCGCAGGTGGCGCAGCCCAGCGCGGACGCCGACGCGGTGCTGGAGCAACTCTCCGCGCTCAGCGCCAAACTGGCGCAGATCGTGGCGCAAACCCGTTACCGGATGAGCGCGACCCGCGCCTATGCGGAACTATGCCTCGATCGCATCCGCCGGCTCGATGTCGCGCCGGTGCGCGGCTATCGCTCGCTCGACGATTTCACCGAACGGCGGCTGCTGCCTGCCATGCGGACCTGCGATGCATTCAACCGGCGGCTGGAGGATTTGTCGCAGCGGACGGCCTGGACCAGCGCGATGCTGCGTACCCGCGTCGATACCGCGCTGGCCCGGCGCAACCGCGATCTTCTGGCATCGATGGACCGGCGCACCGGCCTGCAACTGCGCCTCCAGCACACGGTCGAAGGGCT
Source organism: Sphingobium sp. (assembly GCA_013911745.1). Classification (GTDB taxonomy): domain Bacteria; phylum Pseudomonadota; class Alphaproteobacteria; order Sphingomonadales; family Sphingomonadaceae; genus Sphingobium; species Sphingobium olei. The sequence goes on from JACESO010000020.1 coordinate 9,552, forward strand.
GTCGGTCGTTGCGATCAGCTATTATGCGCTGGGCCTGTGGCATTATCTGAAGGAAGCGCTGGAGGCGCAGGGCGCGCACCTCCCCAGCTGGATCGACCTGGCCCTGATACCGGCCATCGTCGTGGCGGTCTGGGCCGGGCTGCGTCAGCTCAAGAAGGTGAAGCGACCGCGCGGCGGCGATCCCACCGATCATTGATCCGTCACGCGCCGCCCACGATCGCGGCATAATCCGCGCCGTCGACATTGCTGCCGGACATCACGATGGCGCTTGCGCCTTCGTCCTGCGGCGCGAGGCCCGCCAGCATCGCCGCCAGCGCGACCGCGCCGCCCGGCTCCACCACCAGCTTCAGCGTGGAAAAGGCGAACCGCATCGCGTCGCGCACCTGGTCGTCATCGACCACCAGCCCGCCCGACACCAGCGCCCGGTTGATCGGGAAGGTCAACGCGCCGGGGCTGGGCGACATCAGCGCGTCGCAAATGGTGCGCGCATCAGGTCGCACGCTTTCTCGCTCGCCGCTCAGCAGCGACCGGGCCGTATCGTCGAAGCCTGCGGGTTCGACCGTATAGATGCGGGTGTCGGGCGCGCGCGCCTTGACGGCGGTGGCGATGCCGGCCGTCAACCCTCCGCCGCCGCAACAGACCAGTATCTGGCCCACCTCCACGCCGGCCTCCGCGGCCTGTTCCACTATCTCCAGCCCCGCCGTGCCCTGCCCGGCAATGATGTACGGATCGTCGAAGGACGGCACCAAGGTCGCGCCGCGCGCCTGCGCCAGGGCGGTGGCGATCTCCTCCCGGTTTTCCATATGACGATCATAGGTGATGACCTGCGCGCCCAACGCGCGCGTGTTGGCCAGCTTGATCGCAGGTGCATCGGCCGGCATCACGATGATCGCGGGCATGTCGAGCATCTTCGCTGCTGCCGCCACCCCCTGCGCATGGTTGCCCGAAGACCAGGCGACGACGCCAGCCCGCCGCTCCTTGGCATCGAGCCGAACAAGCCGGTTGTAAGCCCCACGGAACTTGAACGATCCCGTGCGCTGCGCACCCTCGAACTTAATGAACACGCGGCGACCGCAGCGTTCGTTGAGCACCGCATTTTCCAGCAACGGCGTCCGCACGGCGGCGGGCGCGATCATCCGGGCGGCGTCCAGGACATCTTCGGCGGTAATGGCGGGCATGTGCGGCATTGGGTGGGCTCCTTTGACCGGATCCCTAGCTGCGCCGGACCGCGCGATGAAGCGCCAATGGCGGCGGCGCGGCCTGCTTGATCGGGCAAATAAAATGATATAATTATGATATCATAATCAATACGAGGATCACGTCATGACCCTGCTTCAGGCTACCCGCGAAAAGCCGGCCTCGACCGCCAGTGGCTATATCATGCTTTTGCTGCTTGCGCTCTGCATCATCGGCGCGATTGCAGGGTTCGGCCTGATCGGTTCGGAAGGCAGCGACGCGCTCGGCGCGATCCTCCTTTTGCTGTCTATTTCGCTGTTCATTTTTACGGTGCCCGGCTTCTACCTGATCCAGCCGAACCAGGCCGCCGCGATCCTGCTGTTCGGCGACTACAAGGGCACGGACCGCACTGCCGGACTACGCTGGGTTCTCCCTTGGCTCAGCCGCCAGAAGGTCAGCGTCCGCGTCCACAACGTGACCTCTGAAAAGCTCAAGATCAACGACAAGCGCGGCAATCCCGTGGAAATCGCGTCCAACGTGGTCTGGCGCGTGACCGACACCGCGCAGGCGCTGTTCGACGTGGACGACTACAAATCCTTTGTCGAAATCCAGATCGAAAGCGCCGTCCGGGCGATCGGGTCGCGTTACCCCTATGACGATTTCGACCATGAGGAAAAGACGCTGCGCGGCGACGGCGCGCATGTCGCGGACGAGTTGCAAGCGGAATTGCAGGACCGCATCGCCATCGCCGGGGTCAGCATCGACGAATGCCGGCTCACCCACCTCGCCTACGCGCCGGAAATCGCGCAGGCGATGCTGCGACGGCAGCAGGCCGAAGCCGTGATCGCCGCCCGCACCCGGTTGGTAGAGGGGGCCGTATTCATGGTCGAACTCGCGCTGGAGCAACTGTCCGCCAAGAATGTCGTGGAACTGGACGATGAACGCCGCGCCGCCATGGTCAGCAACCTGATGGTGGTGCTCTGCGGCGAGCGCGACACCCAGCCCGTGGTCAACACCGGCACCCTCTATCAATAGGTCGGTGGTGCCGAAGGACGTTCCCTCCGCGCGCAAGGCCTTCCCGTTGCGACTCGACCCGGCGCTCTATCTCGCGCTGGAACGGTGCGCCGCAGCAGAATTGCGAAGCGTGAACGCACAGGTCGAATTGCTCCTGCGGGAAGCCCTGGCCCGGCGGGGGGTGGCGCTAGCGGACCCGGCGATGCCGCGGCGCGGTCGCCCGCCAAAGGCGGATTGAACCACCAACGCTTATGCCGCATGTCGCTAAACCGGTCGATCAATAGGCCCGGTCGTGATCGCTTTTATCGATCTTCCCGTCCGATAAAACCAATTTCCCATTGGCCTGCCGAATTCATACATGCGGCATTGCAACAGCAACCCTCAAGCAAGGAACTGGATAGCCCATGGCTCTCATCAACACTCCCCTTCAGCCCTTCAAGGCCACCGCGTACAAGGAAGGCAAGTTCGTCGATGTCACCGACGCCGATGTGAAGGGCAAGTGGGCCGTCTTCTTCTTCTATCCGGCCGACTTCACCTTCGTCTGCCCGACCGAGCTGGAAGATCTGGCGGACATCTATCCCACGCTTCAGGGCATGGGCGTGGAAGTCTATTCGGTGTCGACCGACACGCACTTCTGCCACAAGGCCTGGCACGACACCTCGCCGGCCATCGGCAAGATCAACTATTACATGCTTGGCGACCAGAACCACGACATCTCCAACCAGTTCGGCGTGCTGCGTGAAGGCGTCGGCCTTGCCGATCGCGGCACCTTCGTGCTTGATCCCGAAGGCGTGATCCAGCTGGTCGAAATCACCCCCGAAGGCGTGGGCCGCAACGCCGCCGAGCTGCTGCGCAAGATCAAGGCGCTGCAATACTGGACCAGCCACCCGGGTGAAGTCTGCCCCGCCAAGTGGGAAGAAGGGGCGGAAACCCTCGCCCCCTCGCTCGACCTCGTCGGCAAGATTTAACGCAAAGACCTGAAAAGGCACCCGCCGGACCGGGTCGAGGCACCTCCCCGGCCCGGCGGGCTTTTTATCCCGATCATCATCGCTATCTTTGACCGGACGGTGCCGTTGCGCGCCGCCGCCGCGATAGCCGCGCGCCCCGGACCGGCGCGCCATCAACGGAGCTACGATCATGTTGGACGCAAATCTCAAGGGCCAGTTGAAGGCCTATATGGCGAACATCACGCAGCCCATCGAGCTGGTGGCGTCGCTGGACGACAGCGCGAAATCGCGCGAGCTCAAAGAATTGCTGGGCGAGATTGCCGAGCTGTCCGACAAGGTGAGCGTGGTAGAAGGCAGCGCCGCGCGCAAGCCGAGCTTCATGATCCGCCGCGCGGGCACCGACATCGGCGTCACCTTCGCCGGCCTGCCGATGGGACATGAATTCACCTCTCTGGTGCTCGCGCTCCTACAGGTGGGCGGCCACCCGTCGAAGGCGGCGCAGGACTTGATCCAGCAGATCAAAGACCTGGACGGCGACTATGCGTTCGAGACCTACTTCTCGCTGTCCTGCCAGAACTGCCCGGATGTCGTGCAGGCGCTGAACCTCATGAGCGTGCTCAACCCTCGTATCAGCCACGTCGCCATCGACGGCGCGCTGTTCAAGGAGGAAGTGGACGCGCGCAAGGTCATGGCGGTGCCCACCGTCTTCCTGAACGGCGAGCCCTTCGCCAGCGGCCGCATGGAGCTGGAGCAGATCGTCGCCAAGATCGACAGTGGTGCAGCAGCGCGCGCTGCCGAAAAGATCAAGGCGCAGGATCCGTTCGAGGTGCTGGTGGTCGGTGGCGGCCCCGCCGGCGCGGCGGCTGCCATCTACGCGGCGCGCAAGGGCATCCGCACCGGCGTTGCCGCAGAGCGCTTCGGCGGGCAGGTGCTCGACACGATGGACATCGAGAATTTCATCTCGGTGAGCCGCACCGAAGGCCCGAAACTCGCCTCCGCGCTGGAGGCGCACGTCAAGGATTATGACGTCGAGATCATGAATCTTCAGAAGGCCGCGAAGCTGATTCCGGCCAGGACCGAAGGCGGCTATCATGAAATCGTGCTGGAAAACGGCGCGTCGCTCAAGGGCCGCACCGTCATCCTCTCCACCGGCGCGCGCTGGCGGCAGATGGGCGTTCCCGGCGAGGACGAGTATAAGAACAAGGGCGTGGCCTACTGCCCGCACTGCGACGGCCCGCTGTTCAAAGGCAAGCGCGTCGCGGTGATCGGCGGCGGCAACAGCGGCGTCGAGGCCGCGATCGACCTCGCCGGCATCGTCGCCCATGTGACGCTGATCGAATATGACAGCCAGCTGCGCGCCGATGCCGTGCTCCAGCGCAAGCTCGCCAGCCTGCCCAACGTGAAGATCATCACTTCCGCTCTGACGACCAAGGTCGACGGCAATGGCGAGAAGGTGACCGGCCTGTCCTACAAGGACCGCAACCACGGCACCGAGCATGACGTCGAACTGGAAGGCATCTTCGTCCAGATCGGCCTCGTCCCCAACACCGAATGGTTGAAGGACGCGATCGCCCTGTCCCCGCGCGGCGAGATCGAGATCGACGCGCGCGGCGAAACCAGCCAGCCCGGCATCTTCGCTGCGGGGGACTGCACGACCGTGCCCTACAAGCAGATCGTCATCGCGATGGGCGCGGGATCGACGGCGGCGCTTTCCGCTTTCGATTACCTCATCCGCCTGCCGGCGGTGGAAGAAGCCGCACAGGCAGCCTGAACTTCTGAGCGGGCCACGGACGGGCGGCCGGCATCCTAGCCAGCCGCCCGAAGCTGTCCCGAGTGTTCGGGCGCGACGTTCGTCAGCGACGCCTGAGGCCCATGCCGAATATCGATGGATCGACCTCCAGCATCGGCACATCGGCCTGGCGGGATGGCTCCGTCACAGCCACCTTCTCCGCTTGAACCGCCGTTCCGAAGGTCACGACCGCACTGGCTGGATCGCCCGCCACCAGCGCATCCAGCTTGAGCGCCGGCGTAAGGCGATCCTGCGTCACCGCGACCGGCGTGCCGATCGTCGTCAGGGCGAAAAGCTGACGCGCAAAGGCATAGGGCAGGCGGATGCACCCATGGCTGGCCGGATAGCCCGGATCATGCCCGGCATGAAGCGCGATCCCGTCCCATGTCAGCCGCTGCATGAAGGGCATCGGCGCATTGCTGTAGAGATTGGATCGATGCCATTGGCGTTTCTGGAGGACCGGAAATTCGCCGGTCGGAGTCCGATGCCCCTTCGTCCCAGTCGATACCCGCGCAATGCCGATCAACCGGTCTCCATCATAGACATGGACTCGCTGCTTCTCGATGCTGATGATGAGATATATCGGCCCCTGAAACGGCCCTTCCGCCATCCAGCGATAGGTGCCCGGCGACAGGCCATCATCCGCGCCCTGAGCCACTGCCGGCCCGGAGGCATTCGTTGTCGCGGCGGTGGCCAGCAGGACGGGCGCATAGCGAAGCAGGGATCGCCGAAAGTTTGGCATAACCCTTTCTTAACCATGATCGCAGCGGATGTCAGGCCTGTTGCAGGCCCACGTCCCGCGCTGGCACATCAGACCGCTCACGTAACAAAAGGAATGCGGTGATGCCTCACGAAGCACGAAAGGGAAAATAGGCCTCGCGGCAGGAATAATATGTTTCACCCAAGGCCGCTTGGCTGTAGAGGGGCCGCTTTCCACCTCGTCAAGGACCGTTCACAATGCCTGCCTACCGTTCCCGCACAACCACCCACGGCCGCAACATGGCGGGTGCCAGGGGCCTCTGGCGCGCGACGGGCATGAAGGACGAGGATTTCGGCAAGCCGATCATCGCCATCGCCAACAGCTTCACCCAGTTCGTGCCCGGCCACGTCCATTTGAAGGATCTGGGCCAACTGGTCGCGCGCGAGATCGAGGCGGCGGGCGGCGTCGCGAAGGAATTCAACACGATCGCGGTCGATGACGGCATCGCCATGGGCCATGGCGGCATGCTCTATTCGCTGCCAAGCCGCGACCTGATCGCCGACAGCGTCGAATATATGGTCAACGCGCACTGCGCCGACGCCATCGTGTGCATCTCCAACTGCGACAAGATCACGCCGGGCATGTTGATGGCGGCGATGCGCCTCAACATCCCCGTGGTCTTCGTGTCCGGCGGCCCGATGGAAGCGGGCAAGGCGAACGTGCGCGGTAAGAAAGTCGCGCTCGACCTGGTGGATGCCATGGTCGTCGCCGCGGACGACAGCTACACCGACGAGGAAGTGCAGACGATCGAACGGTCCGCCTGCCCGACCTGCGGATCGTGCTCGGGCATGTTCACCGCCAATTCGATGAACTGCCTGACCGAAGCGCTGGGCCTGTCGCTGCCCGGCAACGGCTCCGTGCTCGCCACCCATGCCGATCGTGAGCGCCTGTTCCGTGAGGCTGGCCATCTGATCGTCGACATTACCAAGCGCTATTATGAGCAGGACGATGCCAGCGTCCTGCCCCGGTCGATCGCCAATTTCGCGGCATTCGAAAACGCCATGAGCCTGGACATCGCGATGGGCGGGTCCACCAACACGGTGCTGCACCTGCTCGCCGCGGCTTATGAAGGTGGCGTCGATTTCACCATGGCGGACATCGACCGGCTTTCGCGCCGCGTTCCATGCCTGTGCAAGGTCGCGCCTGCGAAGAACGACGTGCATATGGAGGATGTCCACCGCGCCGGCGGCATCATGGCGATTTTGGGCGAACTGGAGCGCGCGGGACTTGTCGATCCGTCGCTCCCGACGGTCCACAGCGCCACGCTACGCGATGCGCTTGCGCGGTGGGACATCACCCGCACCAACAGCGAAGACGTGCGCACCTTCTATCGCGCGGCGCCCGGCGGCGTACCGACGCAGGTCGCCTTCAGCCAGTCGGCGCGCTGGGAGGAGTTGGACACCGACCGCGCAGAGGGCGTCATCCGCTCGATCGACCATCCCTTTTCCAAGGATGGCGGCCTGGCCGTGCTGTTCGGCAATCTTGCGCCGGAAGGCTGCATCGTGAAAACGGCGGGCGTGGACGAAAGCATCCATGTCTTTCGCGGCACCGCGCGCGTCTATGAAAGCCAGGACGCGGCGGTGGCGGGCATCCTTGGCAATGAGGTGAAGCCCGGCGACATCGTCATCGTCCGCTATGAGGGGCCAAAGGGCGGTCCGGGCATGCAGGAAATGCTCTATCCGACCAGCTATTTGAAGTCGAAGGGGCTGGGGAAGGTCTGTGCGCTCATCACCGACGGGCGCTTTTCCGGCGGCTCGTCCGGCCTGTCGATCGGCCATGTCTCGCCCGAAGCTGCCGAAGGCGGCATGATCGCGCTGATCGAAACGGGCGATCCGATCCTGATCGACATTCCCGCGCGCGCCATCAATGTCGAATTGGACGACGCCGTGCTCGCCGCACGCCGGGCAGATATGGAAGCGCGAGGGGCCAAGGCGTGGAAGCCCTTCGGCCGCAAGCGCGAAGTGACGCCGGCGCTGCGCGCCTATGCGGCGATGACGACGAACGCCGCCAAGGGCGCGGTGCGCGACGTCAGCCAGATCGAGAAATGACCTTCGCCTGAGACAGGAAGGCTGGCCAAGTGCGCGCGCCCGTCGCCAGCCCTAGTCCAGGACGTTCGGCAGATCCTTGAACCCCTTGTGCAGGGCTGCGCCCCAGCTGTGGGAAATGCGGGCGAACTCCTCGTCATCGGCTTCGATGCGGGTGCGGACGCGGAAGTCGTATATGTCGGTCGGGATCACCGTCAGGTCGAGCGGCATGCCCACCGAAAGATTGGAGCGCAGGGTCGAATCCATCGACACCAGCACCGCCTTCACCGCATCTTCCAGGCTGGTTTCGCGACGGATGATGCGGTCGAGGATGGGCTTGCCATATTTATGCTCGCCGATCTGGAAGAAGGGCGTGTCTTCCGTCGCCTCGATGAAGTTACCGGCGGAATAGATGAGGTAGAGCCTGGGCTTGCCGCCCCGTCGCTGGCCCGCGATCATGATGGACGCGCCGGAACCGGACCCGCCCATCTCGATGCTTTCCCGATACCGGCTCTGCATGGCACGCATCGCGTCGCCCACGATCTGCGCGGCGCGATGCATCGTGTCGCAATTGAGGATGGTTTCCACATCGGGATCGAGCGCGGATTCCTTGATCGCCTTGCTCAGCACCGCCTTCACCCCCTGGGTGATGGACAGATTGCCCGAACAGAGCATTGTGATCGCCCGTTCGCCCGGCACATGATAGGTGAAGCTCTTCCGGAAGCGCGCGATATTGTCCATTCCCGCATTGGTGCGGGTGTCGGACAGCATGACCAGTCCCTGGTCCACGCGCACCGCCACACAATAGGTCATGGCCCCCCGGCCTCCTCACATTCTCGTTGGCGCGTTCGCACTCGCCGGACTTCGCCCGGCACGCGATCGCTGGGAATCGGTCCTGTCGGTCTAGGGCCTAGTCTGTTGCTGCTGGCGCTGCAACTGCCGTTCCTCCACGCCATCCTGCGCCACCGCGATGCGGACATCCGCATCGATGCTGATGTCGCCCGCCACCGTGACCGAACCCCGGATAGGCGCCGCATCGTCGGCATCCAGGCCGCTCGCCAGACGGAGATACCGATCGGTCACACAGACGCGGTTGGACGGATCGAAGCCGATCCAGCCAAGGTCCGGCAGGAAAGCCTCCGCCCAGCCATGGGTTTCGTGCAGCAGATCGCCGTCGCCCGCGAGCAGGTAACCGGAAACATAGCGTGCCGGGACGCCGAGCGACCGGGCGGCGGCGATGAATATCTGCGCATGATCCTGGCACACGCCCGCGCCGATCGCGAAGGCCTGCGCCGCGCTCGTGTCGGCGCTGGTGACGCCGGCGCGGTAGGAGACGGCATCGTTGACGGCGGCGGACAAGGCGTGGAGGCGATTGAGCGGTCCGCCCCCGTCCGGCAGATCGCGAGCCATGGCCGCTATCCCTTCCGATGCGCGGGTCAGCGGCGTATCGCGGAGATAATAGGCCGGTGGCACGCGACCGGAGAGATGGCCCACTATGCCGTGCGTCTCGCGCGTCTCCACCAGCCCTTCGGCAACGATGACCGCATCGTCCAGGCGATCATGGCGGATCCAGACCGCCTCCATTTCGCCATAGCTGTTGGAACGGAAGCCGGTCAGCGGATCGCCATTTATACTGACCTGCCAGTCCTCGACAGTCTGCATCGGCGTATTGACCGGCATCAGCTTGAGGCGCATCGCCACTCGTCCAGCGGATGCCGCATAGCGATAGACCGTCTGGTGGCGGACCAGCAATTTCATGGCGGAGCGCCCCTCCCCTGCCTGCCGTCAGCCGAAATGATAGGCCTGGGCGATCTCCTGCCCCAGGCGGTTCGTCATCATGAGGCCGCCCTGCACCGTCTCATGCAGGCCGCGCCGGAAGATTTCGCCGCTGTCCTGCGCCTCCAGCCCCGCGACCAATTCTTGCACCGTGTCATGGCACGCCGCACGCGCATTGTGCCATCCGGCAAGCCGGTTGAGTCGATAGGCCAGTTGATCGTAGCAATAGGCGACGCTGCGCGGGAACAGCCGGTTCAGCATCAGGAAATCGGTGATCTGCCACGGCGTGTAGGTGCCGCCATAGACATGATGATAAGCGCGCGCGCCCGACAGGGCGTACAGCACCGACGTCCACTGATAATGATCGCGATTGCCGCCGATCACCTCGGTTTCGGGCAACAGCACATAATATTTGACGTCCAGCAGGCGCAGCGTCATCTGCGCCCGTTCCAGTGCGGAGCCGGTCCGCAGGAAATCATGCCCCTCGTTGCGCAGCTGCCCCGAATGCGCCGCGCCGCGGAAGGTCATGACGCGGGTCTTCACCCAGTCGATGAGCGCCGGCAGCTGCTGGCGAGCCTCCGACACGTCATAGCTGTCGAGCTTGCGCCAGCCTTCGTTCAGCGCTTCCCACATGTCCTGCGTCAACATGGTGCGGGCGGACTTGGCGTTGGCACGCGCCTTGAGCAGGCAGGCCCGGATGGAACTGGGATTGTCGAGGTCGAGCATCAGCCAGGCGATGGCGTCACCCTCCGTGACGATCGTGCCGTCGGGGAATTGATGCCCCGCCCCGGTCGCGCGCACGACCGAACGCCATTCGTCCCGATGATGCGCGCCAGGCAGGATCGCCATCCGCTGTCCCATGGTGAGCAGTCGGGCGGTTGCTTCGGCGCGCTCCATGTAGCGCGCCATCCAGAAGAGGTTTTCTGCGGTCCGGCTCAGCATGTCATCAATCCTGCAGAACCCAGGTGTCCTTGACCCCGCCACCCTGGCTGGAATTCACCACCAGCGATCCTTCGGTCAGCGCGACTCGGGTAAGGCCGCCGGGGACGAGGCGGATTTGTTTACCCACCAGGCAGTAGGGACGAAAATCCGCATGGCGGCCAACCACTGCCGCTGGGCCGAGCGTCGGCACCGTGGAGAGATCGAGCGTCGGTTGCGCGATGAACTCGCCCGGATTGGCCCTGATGCGATCGGCATAGGCCGCGATCTCATCCTTGGTGGACTTGGGTCCGATCAGCATGCCGTAACCGCCCGACCCATGCACTTCCTTGGCGACCAGTTCGTGCAGATTCTCCAGCACATAGGCGAGTTCGTCGGGCTTCCCGCACTGCCAAGTCTGGATATTGTCCAGGATCGGCTTTTCCCCAAGGTAAAAGCGGATCATCTCCGGCACATAGATATAGACGGCCTTGTCATCCGCTATGCCCGATCCGGGCGCGGACGCCAGCGTCACGCCGCCATTGCGATAGACGTTGAAGATGCCCGGCACGCCCAGCAGGCTGTCGGGGCGGAAAACCAGCGGATCGATATATTCGTCGTCGATACGGCGATAGATGACGTCGACCGCTTTCGGCCCCAGCGTCGTCTTCATCCAGACGCGGTCGTCTTCGACGAACAGGTCCGCCGGTTCGACCAGTTCGACGCCCATCAGGTCGGCGAGGAAACTATGCTCATAATAGGCGCTGTTGAGCGAGCCGGGCGTGAGCACCACCACCACCGGATCGCCCTTGCAGGCGGGCGGCGCGACCTCCTTGAGCGACTTCAGCAGCTCGGCGGGGTAATCGTCCACCGGCGCGACCACCCCTTGCGCGAAAAGCTCCGGGAACATGCGCGTCATGATCTCGCGATTTTCCAGCATGTAGGACACGCCGGAGGGGGTGCGGCAATTGTCTTCCAGCACCTCGAAACTGCCCGGCCCCGTCCGCACGATATCGATGCCGACGATATGGCTGTACACTTTGCCGGGCGGCGTGAAGTCCGCCATTTCGGCAAGATAAGCGCTGTTCTGGTAAATGATGTCGGCGGGCATGATGCCGGCCTTCACGATTTCCCCGCGATGATAGACGTCATGCAAAAAGGCGTTGAGCGCGCGGGCGCGCTGGCGAATGCCCTTGTCCAGGATGCGCCATTCCTGCGCCGTGAAGATGCGGGGCAGCAGGTCGAACGGGATCAGCCGTTCCGGGTCGCCCCCTTCCCCGTAAACCGCGAAGGTGATGCCGATGCGGCGGAAGATCGCTTCGGCCTCGTCCATGCGGCGATTGAGCCCGGCGATGCCGGTTCGTTCCACCCACTGCTGCACTTCGTCGTAACAGCCTCGGATCGAACCGTCAGGCTCAAACATCTCATGGAAGGGCAAGTGGACAATCCTCCCTCGGCCATTGGGCCGGTTGTGCGTTGCAACAGTAGGGCGCGGCGGAACCGCGATTGCAACAGAAAAAATGCCGTGAATGCCTGGCGCCTGTCCTAAAACGTGCAAAGGCTGATAAAGACGCCATGACGTCAGGCACTTCCCTGTCCGACCATGCGGCAGTCTTCACAGGCGCGATGCCTGATCTTGCTCTGCCCTTTCCCGCGCAACGGGGAATTGGGGCACAGATGGCCGAACAGGATTTTCGCACATCCCGCAAAAGGCCCGTTGACCGCTCCCCATCGCCTGCGTATAGCGCCGCCTCACCACGGGGCCGTCGCCCCGATAGCCCATGGGGCGGAGTAGCTCAGCCGGTTAGAGCAGCGGAATCATAATCCGCGTGTCGGGGGTTCGAGTCCCTCCTCCGCTACCATCTGCATCACCCATCCCTTCCACATGCTGCTTGCCTCCTTCCGCAAAGCGCGCCTAAGAGCGGGCAAAACAGCGGTGCAGAGGATTGCGAGCGGATGAGTTTCTACGATGTCCTGATCGTCGGTGCCGGCCATGCGGGAGCGCAGGCGGCTATTGCCCTACGCCAAGCGGGGTTCGAGGGCAGCGTGGGCATGATCGGGGATGAGAAGGATCCGCCCTATGAGCGGCCGCCCCTGTCGAAGGAATATTTTGCCGGCGAAAAGACGTTCGATCGCATCCTGATCCGCCCTGCCTCTTTCTGGGAAGAGCGCAAGGTCGACCTGCTGCTGGGCAGGCGGGTGAAGAGCGTCGACCCTGAAGGCAGGTTCGTGAACGCGGGCGGCGAGGAGATCGGCTATGGCAAGCTGATCTGGTGCACCGGCGGATCGCCACGCATGCTGACCTGCAACGGCGCGGGCGCGCAGAATGTCCATGCCGTCCGCCGCCGCGACGATGTCGACGCGATGATGGGCAAGCTGGACGCGGTGCGTCATGTTACGATCGTCGGCGGCGGCTATATCGGCCTTGAAGCGGCAGCGGTCCTGACGAAGTTCGGCAAGCAGGTGGTGCTGCTGGAAGCGCTCGACCGGGTGCTGGCGCGCGTCGCCGGGGAGGAATTGTCGCGCTTCTACGAGGCGGAACACCGCGCCCATGGCGTGGACCTGCGCACCGGCGCCAGGATGGACTGTATCGAAGTCGTGGACGGCAAGGCCGCGGCCGTGCTGATGGCGGATGGCGAGCGGATCGAAACCGACATGGTGATCGTGGGCATCGGCATCGTGCCCGAAACGGGCCCCTTGATCGCGGCGGGTGCTGTGGGGGGCAACGGGGTGGATGTGGACGAATATTGCCGCACCTCCCTGCCGGACATCTATGCCGTCGGCGATTGCGCCACCCATGCGAACCGCTTTGCCGGCGGCGCGCATATGCGGGTCGAATCCGTCCAGAACGCGAATGACCAGGCCAAGACCGCCGTCGCCCACATCCTGGGCAAGGAAGAGCCTTATGATGCCGTCCCCTGGTTCTGGTCGAACCAGTATGACCTGAAGCTCCAGACGGTCGGCCTCTCGGTCGGCTTCGATCAGACCGTGCTGCGCGGCGACCCGGCGGCGCGCAGCTTTTCCATCGTCTATCTGAAGGGTGGAAGGGTGATCGCGCTCGACTGCGTCAACGCGGTCAAGGACTATGTGCAGGGGCGCGCCCATGTGCTGTCCGGCGCAATGCTGGACATTGCGCAGCTCGGCGACGCCAGCGTGCCGCTGAAGGAGGTTGGGCTCGCCTGAGCCCTAACCGCGAAACATCGCCTTCATCGCCAGTTCCCACGGTCCACCGCGATAGTGCCAGGCGGCGAGGCCCGCGATGACGATAGGTCGTGGGCGGAAACCGGTGCGCAACGCGTCTGCAAGCGCCCGCGCATCGTCGGGCGACACCTTGTTCTGGACGGTGATGTGAAGGCGTGGCCTTTGGCTGTCCTGCGGCGTCAGAAGGCCCGCAAAGCCCTCTGCCAGCTCATCGCGCAAGGCCATGAGGTCCAGACTTTCGATTCGATAGGCGACACCGCGGCCCAGCAGAATGACGTCGCTTAACCGCGCATCGGGCGGCGGCAGGGTGCCGAACCGCTTCAGCCGCCCGGACAGTTCCGGCAGGATCGATGGCGGCAGGTGATGGAACAGGGTGATATGGGCGGAAAGATGGTTGCGCTCAGGCGGAAAATGCGCCCGGCGCAAAGCATCAGCCCAGGCGAAATCGGCCGCGCCCATCAACGCCGTGACGATGATGGGCGCTGGCAAGGTCATGGACGCGGATTGGCCTTCAGCCATGCGAGGACGGGTTCGGGGCTGGTTTCGCCGTAGGGATCGTCGTCCTCACCCACATCGTTGATGCCCGGCTCCTCGAACCAGGCGACGATCTGGTTGTCGTCGACCACCATCGCATAGCGCCAGCTGCGCTCGCCAAAGCCCAGATGCTCCTTCTTGACCAGCATGCCCATGCGGCGGGTGAAATCGCCTGACCCATCGGGCAGCATCTTCACGGAATTGACGCCCAGATGCTTGGCCCACTGATACATGACGAAGGCGTCATTGACCGATATGCAATAGACATCGTCCGCCCCTGCCTCGCGGATATCCTGGCTTGCCCGTTCGAAGGCCGGGCATTGCTCGGTTGAGCAGGTGGGCGTGAACGCGCCCGGCAGCGAAAATACCACGGCGCGCTTGCCGGCAAAGAGGTCGGCGGTGCGCACATCCTGCCATCGAAAAGGGTTGGGGCCGTCGATGCTGTCGTCGCGCACCCGCGTCTTGAGGACCACATCTGGGATGGAGCGTCCGAGCATGCATATCTCCTTTGGGAAGCCCGCGCCGCTTTCGCGCGGAACCGATTCGGTATAGGATCAGGCAGAGGCGCCCGGCAAGCCGGCGACCAAGGGAGAGGGGGTAACACGCATCATGTCCACGTCGCGTTCCGTCACCATCATCGGCATCGTCCTGCTGCTCTGGAACCTGATGGGCGTCGCCGCCTGGGTCATGCAATATGGCATGGACCTCACCGGACTGGCAAAGACCGATCCTGTGGGCGCGCGCATCTTCGCTGAAATGCCGTCCTGGCTGTGGGTGGTCTATGCCGTGGCGGTCGGCGCCGGCACACTGGGCGCGCTGCTGTTGCTGATGAAGAAGGCGGCCGCCGCCACCCTGTTCCTCGTGTCGCTGATCGCGGTGCTGGTCCAGTTCGGCTATACGCTGGGCGCTACCGACCTGATCGCGCAAAAGGGGATCGTTGTCGCGGCGGGCTTCCCCGCCCTGGTCATCCTGATCGCGATCGTGCAGCTCGCCTATGCCCGGTCGCTGGTGGCGAAGGACGTGTTGAGATAGCGAATTAAAGCTCGCCGCGGGCGCGCCGGATTTCGAACCATTTGCGCACATTCTCATTATGCTGCTGGTAGGTGTCTGCGAAAATGTGGCCGCCCTTCCCGTCCGCGACGAAATAGAGCGCCCTCGTCTTTTCGGGGTGCAGCACGGCGAAGATAGACAGCCGACCCGGATTGGCGATCGGCCCCTTGGGCAGTCCGACCATCGCATAGGTATTATAGTCGTTGACCGCGGCGATTTCCGACTTGCGGATGCGCCGCCCCAGCGGCTTGCCCCGGGTGATCGGATAGATGATCGTGGGATCGGCCTGCAACATCATGTTCGTGCGCAGGCGGTTGTAATAGACCCCGGCGACGGTCGGCCGTTCGGCGGGAACGGCGGTTTCCTTTTCCACGATGCTGGCCAGGATGACGGCCTCCCTGGGCGTCTTGACCAGCAAGCCGGGTTCGCGGCCGGGCCATAGCTGCGCCAATTCCTTGTCCATCGCCGCCTGCATCCGCTTCAACACGGCGACGCGCGGCTCGCCCTTGTCGAAGGCATAGCTGTCGGGGAGGACGCTGCCTTCTTCCGGCACTGGGATGGTGCCGGTCAATTGATCGTTCGCCATCAATCGCTCATGCACTAGGATGGACGGCATGCCTTCGGGGATGGTGATGAGGCGGGTCACCGTCTTGCCGCCCTGAAGGATGGACAGGATGTCGCTGTTGCTGGCACCTGCGGGAATGTGGAACTCGCCGGCCTTGATCGGTTTCGATCCGCCGAAAACCTTCGCCCGGGTCAGGAATGCGTCGGCGGAGCGCACCGCGCCTGCCTGCTTCAACAGGACAGCGGCGTCGGACAGGGTCGCGCCTTCGCGCACGGTGATGCTGACATCCTGCGCCGCCGGGCCTTTTTCGGTCCAGCCGATGACGAAGCGGAAGCCGACGAAGGCAGCGACAGCTAAGCCGAGCAGCAGGATGACGCAACCAAAGCGGCGCGCGGGCGTGGAGCGGGCAGGGCGAGCCATGTCAGCCTTCCATTCCCCCGCCGCCGCCGGGGTGCGGCAAAGCAGGCAGCGGGATCACACCGCCTTCATGATGAGGGAGGCGTTGGTGCCGCCGAAGCCGAAGCTGTTGTTCAGCACCGCACGGACCTTCCGTTCCTTGGCCACATGCGGAACCAGGTCGACGCCCTTGCAGCTCTCGCTCGGTTCATCGAGGTTGAGTGTCGGCGGAACGATCTGGTCGCGGATGGCGAGGATGCAGAAGATGCTCTCCACCGCGCCCGCGCCACCCAGCAGATGGCCGATGGCCGACTTGGTCGACGACATCGACATGGTCGACAGATGCTCCCCGAACAGCCGCTTCACCGCCCCCAATTCCAGCTCGTCGCCGAGCGGAGTCGAAGTGCCGTGCGCGTTCACATAGTCGATATCCGCCAGGCTGAGCCCCGACTTCTTCAGCGCCATTTCCATGGAGCGATAGCCGCCATTGCCTTCCGGATGGGGCGCGGTGACATGATAGGCGTCACCCGACAGGCCGTAGCCGATAACCTCGGCATAGATTTTCGCGCCGCGCGCCTTGGCTCGCTCATATTCCTCGAGCACGACCACGCCCGCGCCCTCGCCCATGACGAATCCGTCGCGGTTGACGTCGTAGGGGCGGCTCGCCTTTTCCGGAGTGTCGTTGAAGCTGGTGCTGAGCGCGCGGGCCTGTGCGAAGCCGGCGATGCCGATCGGGCAGATCGCGCTTTCCGCGCCGCCCGCCAGCATCACATCGGCGTCGTCCATCGCGATCATGCGGGCGGCGTCGCCGATCGAGTGCGCACCCGTCGAGCAAGCCGTGACGACGGCATGGTTCGGCCCCATCAAGCCGTATTTGATCGAGACCTGCCCGGAAATCAGATTGATGAGGCGGCCGTGGACGAAGTGGGGCGACACGCGGCCCGGCCCCTTGTTCGCAAGCACCAGCGATTCGCTCTCGATGCCCGGCAGGCCGCCGATGCCCGATCCGATCGAGCAGCCGGCGCGCAGCCGCTCTTCCTCGCTCATATTGTCGAGGCCGGCGTCGCGCAGCGCCTGGCTGGCGGCGGAAATGCCGTAGACGATGAAGGGGTCGACCTGCCGCTGGATTTTGTGATCGACGTCGATCGACGGATCATAAGCCCATTCGTGGCCGACCGGCTTCACTTCGCACGCGATGCGGCATTTGTAATCGGTCGCGTCGAAGCGCGTGATCGTAGCCGCGCCGGACTTGGCCGCGATGATGTTCTTCCAGCTGGTTTCCACATCCCCGCCGAGCGGGCTGACCATGCCAAGGCCGGTGACGACGACACGACGCATATACTTGCTCCGATATTCTTCTTCATGGGCTTGCAGCCGCCCATGTAGCCAGTGGCGGCGCGCTTTCAAACCGCGCGCCAGATAAGAAAAGGCTCCCCCATATTCCGGGATCGCCGGACAGGAGGAGCCGTTTCTTCACGCAACAGGGGCGGCCCTCCCCATGCGGGGTCGGGCCATCGCCGCCTTACTGCTTGCTGTCGATATAATCGATGGCGTCCTTGACGGTGGCGATCTTTTCCGCCGCGTCGTCGGGGATTTCCACGCCGAATTCTTCTTCGAACGCCATCACCAGTTCAACGATGTCCAGGCTGTCTGCGCCCAGATCGTCGATGAAGCTGGCGTCCTCGGTCACCTTCTCGGCTTCGACGCCCAGATGCTCGACGACGATTTTCTTTACGCGATCCGCGGTCTCACTCATGAGTGGTCCTTCTTACTGGGTATCGTTGATGGTCTGTGAACAACCGTTAAGGCATGCCCTAGTGCCAAGCCCCGATAGAGGCAAGAGGGAAGGCCGCCAAGTCCCTTCATCAGGGCAGGGCAATGGTCTGGCAACAAAAGCGCTCCACCGGCTCGATCGCAAGCTTTCATTCGCCAGAATGCGAGCGGCATCGTCAGATCATCGCCATCCCGCCGTTGACGTGCAATGTCTGCCCGGTGACGTAGCCGGCCTCGCGGCTCGCCAGATAGACGACCGCGGCCCCGATATCGTCCCCGCTGCCAAGATCGCCAGCCGGGATCTTCGCCAGAATGCCGCCCTTCTGCGCGTCGGTCAGGGCATCGGTCATGGCCGAGCGGATGAAGCCAGGCGCGACGCAGTTGACGGTGATGCCCCGGCTCGCCAGTTCCTGCCCCAGCGATTTCGACATGCCGATGATGCCGGCCTTTGACGCGCAATAATTGGCCTGGCCCGGATTGCCGGTCACGCCCACGACCGAGGTGATGGAGATGATGCGGCCGAAGCGCGCCTTCATCATCGGCTTGGCCGCGGCGCGGGCCAGGCGGAACGCGGCCTCCAGATTGATCTGGATGACCTGGCTCCATTCCTCGTCCTTCATGCGCAGGATGAGGTTGTCGCGCGTGACGCCGGCATTGTTGACGAGGATGTCGATCTTGCCGCCGAGCGCTTCCACCGCCTGCGGCACCAGCGCGTCCACCGACGCCGGATCGGACAGGTTGCAGACCAGAGCCTTGTGATCGCCGCCAAGCTCCGCCGCGAACGCCTTGAGCTTCTCCTCGTTGCTGCCCGAGACGGCAAGCGCCGCCCCCTGCGCCGCCAGCGCCTTCGCGATGGCGGAACCGATGCCCCCCGAAGCGCCGGTCACCAGCGCGGTCATGCCTGTAAGGTCGAACATCCTTATGTCCTTTCGTGCGTTCGCCCCCGGCATCCCGCAGGGCCTTGTTTCAAATGCGATGTCGGGACGTCAGAAAGAGGCCAGCGCCGCCTCAATATCGTCCATCGTCACGACGCTGCGCACTATAGCATCGGGCGCGATGCGCTTGACCATGGGGCCTAGCACCTTGCCGCCCAGTTCTACGAAGTCCGTAACGCCCGCCCCCCACATGGCGGCGATGGATTCGCGCCAGCGGACACGGCCGGTGACCTGTTCGACCAGGCGCGCCTTGATCTCTTCCGGGTCGGCGATCGGCGCGGCAAGGACGTTGGCATAGACGGGCAGCAACGGCGCGGTGATCGTCGCCTTGCCCAGCGCTTCGTCCATTGCGTCGGCGGCCGGCTGCATCAGCGGGCAGTGGAACGGCGCGGACACCGGGAGCAGCACACCGCGCTTGATGCCATGATCCTTCACCATGGCGACCGCGCGCTCGATCGCGCCGCGATGGCCGGAAATCACGACCTGCGTGGGATCATTGTCGTTGGCGACGGTGCAGACTTCGCCTTGCGCCGCGGCATCCGCCAGCGCCTGCGCCCTTTCGATGTCGGCCCCGAGCAGCGCCGCCATTGCGCCCTCGCCCACCGGCACGGCGGCCTGCATCGCCTGCCCGCGCAGCTTGAGCAGCCGCGCGGTCGTGGAGAGGTCGAACGCCTGCACCGCGCAGAGCGCGCTATATTCGCCAAGGCTGTGCCCTGCGACATAGTCGCCCTTGTCGGCAAGGCGAAAGCCCCCTTCCCGCTCCATCACGCGCAGCGTGGCGATGGCGTTCGCCATGATCGCGGGCTGCGCGTTTTCCGTGAGCGTCAGGTCGCTTTCCGGACCGTCCACCATGATGCGGAACAAATGCTGCGACAGCGCCTCATCGACCTCCTGAAACAGTTCCCTGGCCGCCGGGCTCGCCTCGCTCAGCGCCTTGCCCATGCCGACAGCCTGGCTGCCCTGCCCCGGAAAGATAAATGCCCGCATCCTCACGTCCTTACATTGTCGCGCCCTCGCAAGGCGCGTCCCATCACCATCGTTACACTTTGAGACATAAATGTCATTGAGCCGTACATATGCCTGCGGCAGTCAGATCATGACGATGCCGGCCCGACCCCGGGCGAAAGTGTGGCGGCCCCTTTAACGATGACGGAGAGCAAGGAAAAGGTGCGATATCGCATTGCTTCGATCGGGGGCTGTTTCGGCACCGCTCTGCTGCTGTCGGCGTGCGCCGCCGGGCCGGACTATCACGCGCCGCAGCCCGCCGCGCTGGGCGTGCCGGACGCCTATTATGGCGCAGGCGCGGGACAGCCGGTCAGCGACGCGAACCTTGCGCAGTGGTGGACGCGGCTGAACGACCCAACCCTGAGCGCGCTCATCGACCGCGCGATCACGGGCAATCTGGACATCGTGCAGGCGCAAGCCCGCCTTCGACAGGCGCGCGAAAGCCTGATCCAGGCAAATTCCACGTTCCTGCCGCAGCTCAGCGGCGCCGCCACGGGCGGCCGCAACTATAGCAGCCAGGATGCGGGCGGGCGGCTGGACTCCAACGGCAACCCGATCGGCGGCGGGGGAAGCAACTGGTCGAGCAGCTATAATGCGCGCGTGAATGCCAGCTGGCAGATCGACCTGTTCGGCGAACTGGCGCGCGGCAGCGAGGCGGCACGGGCCGATCTGGCCGCCTCAGGGTACGACCTCGCCAACGTCCGCATGACGATCATATCCGAACTCGTCACCAACTATGTCCAGGCACGGCTGGCGCAGGAGCAACTGCGGATCGCGCGCGAAACGCAGAAGGTGCAGGAGGATAATTACCGGATCGCAGGCTGGCGGCTGCAGGCGGGCCTCGTCTCCTCGTTGGACGAGCAGCAGGCAAGGGCGCAGCTGGCGCAGACCAATGCCACCATCCCGCAGCTGGAGGCGAGCCTGCGCGGCAGTCTCAACCGCATTGCGGTGCTGACAGGGCAGGCACCGGGCGAGGCCACGCGAACGCTGGAAACGCCCGCGCCCATACCCTCCGCGTCGACGCAGATCGCCACCGGCATCCCCGCCGATACGCTGCGCCAGCGGCCGGACGTGCGCAGCGCCGAACGCGCGCTGGCGGCGGCGACCGCGCGGATCGGCGTGGCGCAGGCACAGCTCTATCCCGCGCTCGGGATCAGCGGCAACATCGGCACCACGTCCAACGCCTTCCGCGACCTGTTCAGCCTCATCACAGGCGGCATATTCGGCAATGTGCAGCAGCTGATCTTCGACGGCGGGAGGCTGCGCTCCCAGGTCCGGTCGCAACGCGCTGCCGCCGACGCCGCCTTCGCCACCTATAAGCAAAGCGTGCTGACCGCTCTTGAGGATGTCGAGAACGCGGTCGCGCAACTGAGCAGCGCCCGCGCCCGCAAGGCGGAGTTCGCCATCGCCTTGGACGCGTCGAACAATGCCGCAATCCTCGCCCGCAGCCAGTATCAGGCCGGCCTTATCGATTTCCAGACGCTGCTGACCAGCGAATCCACCTTGCTGAACGCCCGCAACAGCTTGGCGTCGGCGCAATCCGACGAGGTTCTGGCCATCGCTCAGCTCTATAACGCGCTGGGCGGAGGCTGGCAGAATATGGAAACCCAAGCGCGATGAGCAATGACGTGACGAAGGATCAGGAGATCGACGATTTTCTGGGCGCCAAGCCGCAGAGGCCCTGGCGCAAATGGGCGATCAGGGGTGGGATCGGCGTCGGCCTGCTGATCCTGCTCCTCCTCATTTCGCGCTGCTTTTCGGACGGGGACAGGCCCAGTTACGCCACGCGGGAAGTGCGTCGCGGCGACCTGACCGTCAGCGTGTCGGCGACCGGCAATCTGAAGCCGGTCAATCAGGTGGACGTGGGCTCCGAACAATCAGGCAAGATCACCGCCGTCTATGTCGACGTGAACGACCGAGTAACGCGCGGGCAGAGGCTCGCCGAACTCGACACGCGCCGGCTAGTCGACACGGTGAACCAGAACCGGGCGCAGGTCGCATCGTCGCAGGCCAGCGTGGCGCAGGCGCAGGCGCAGGTCGCGCTGGCGAAGGCAACGCTCGACCGGCAGGAAAATGTGTTCCGTCTGTCCGGCGGCCGGGTGCCGGCAAAGACCGAACTGGATTCGGCGCGTGCGGAATATCAATCCGCCCTCGGGTCGCTTCGAGCCGCGCAGGCGCAGGTCAACGTTGCGCGCGCCCAGCTTTCCAGCGCGCAGACCAACCTGTCGATCGCGCAGATCGTGTCGCCCGTCACTGGCGTCGTCCTGTCCCGCGATATCGAGCCGGGCCAGACGGTCGCCGCCTCGCTCAACGCGCCGGTGCTGTTCACCATTGCGGAAGACCTGACCAAGATGGAGGTCGAGGTCGCGGTGGATGAAGCGGATGTGGGACAGGTCAAGGACGGGCAGAATGCGACGTTCTCTGTTGACGCCTTTCCGGGCCGCACCTTCCCGGCGCGCGTGACCCGCGTGAACGTCGGTTCCAACGCATCGAGCAGCAGCTCTTCCTCCTCGTCCGGCAGCAGCACGACCGCCAGCACGACCGGAACCGTGGTCGCCTATACCGCGGTGCTGAGCATCGACAATGGCGACGAAATCCTGCGGCCGGGCATGACCGCGACCGCCGACATCGTGACGCAGGAACTGCGCGACGTGCTGCTCGTCCCCAACAGTGCGCTGCGGTTCAAGCCCAGCGACGGCGCGGGACAGGGCGGCGGCATCACCAGCGTCCTGCCCGGCCCCCGCCGTTTCCGCCGGGGCGGCGCGAACCGCCAGGTCAATTTCGGCGCGGGAAGCAGCCAGACCGTCTACATCGTGGGCGAGGATGGAAAGCCCAAGGCGCTGCAGGTGGTCGTCGGCGCAACCGACGGTGCGCGTACCGTCATCACCGGCGGCGATCTGAAGCCCGGCATGCGCGTCATCACAGGCCAGCTTGCCAAGGGGCAGGAAGCGCCGGCCGAGGACCAGCGCGATCAGGGCGCCGACCGCAAGGCACCGGCCGGTGGCGAACGGCGGCGCAACCCGGCGGCGGACGGTCGTCCGGCCAGCATCGGCACGGTCGGCAATTCGACCAGCGGATCGGGCGAACGGGCGCGGTTTCCGGCGCCCGTCGCGCCTATGGACGACAGGCCGGCCCGGCCGGAAGCGCGCGGCACCGGACGGCAGAGCGGAACCTGATCCGTGGCGGACGATCCGATCATCTCCCTACGCGGCGTGACCAAGGTCTATGGCGAAGGACCGACCGCGTTCCAGGCATTGAAGGGTATCGACCTGGACATCGCGCAGGGCGATTTCGTGGCGGTCATGGGCCCCTCGGGCTCCGGCAAGTCGACCACGATGAACATTCTTGGCTGCCTCGACGTGCCTTCGGGCGGACAATTCCTGTTCAAGGGACGGCATGTCGAAAGGCTGGACCGCGACCAACGCGCCCTGCTGCGGCGGCGCTATCTGGGTTTCGTCTTTCAGGGCTTCAACCTGCTGTCGCGCACCACCGCGCTGGAGAA
Organism: Sphingobium sp.; assembly: GCA_013911745.1. GTDB lineage: Bacteria > Pseudomonadota > Alphaproteobacteria > Sphingomonadales > Sphingomonadaceae > Sphingobium > Sphingobium olei. The sequence goes on from JACESO010000020.1 coordinate 32,917, forward strand.
TGTCGAGCTGCCCCTCCTCTATCGCGGCGAGGACAAGAAGCTGCGCTACGAAATGGGGATGGCGGCGCTCGACAAGGTAGGCCTCAAGAAATGGTGGGACCATACGCCCGCCGAACTGTCGGGGGGGCAGCAGCAGCGCGTCGCCATCGCCCGCGCGATCGTGACCCAGCCCGACGTGCTGCTGGCCGACGAGCCGACCGGCAACCTCGATTCGGAGCGTTCGGTCGAGATCATGGAATTGCTGACCGACCTTAACCGGAACAGCGGCATTACCGTGCTGATGGTCACGCACGAACCCGACATGGCCGCCTTCGCCCGTACCATCGTGCACTTCAAGGATGGGCTGGTGGAGCGGATCGAACAGGGAGTGGCGGCGTGAAGTTGGCGACGCACAAACCTTCTCCCTTCGGGGGAGAAGGATATGCAGCCTTGGCGAGGAACGAGCCTAGGCGGAGTTGGAAGAGGGGGCAGCGCGAAGCCAGCGGTCCGCAATCCCCTCTCCAAGCTGCGCTAGCCAGCAAGCCGGCAAGCTACGCTATCCTCTCCCCCAAGCGGCGAGGAGAAACGAGATGCTAGGCACGACCGTCATTCTCGCCTTCCGGGCGATCAACCGGCACAAGCTGCGCAGTTTCCTGACGACGCTGGGCATCATCATCGGCGTGGCGGCGGTGGTGACGATGGTGACTCTGGGCAACGGCGCAACCGCCGCGGTGCGCGAGCAGATCAGTTCGCTAGGCGCGAACGTGCTGCAACTGCGCCCCGGCCAGGGTTTCGGACGCGGCGGCGGCGGTCCCCGCCCTCCCGATTTCAAGGAAGCGGACCTCACCGCCATCGAGAACCAGCTGACCGGCGTGCGCGCCGTCGCCCCTGTCGTTCAGTCGAGCGGCACCGCGATCTACGAAGGGAATAACTGGTCTACGACCGTCTATGGCACCACATCGGCCTATTCGGAGGTGCAGCAATGGAAGGTCGCGGACGGCCGCCTGTTCCTGCCCGACGAAGAGGAAGCCGGCCGGTCCGTCTGCATCATCGGCAATACGGTGCGCACCAACCTGTTCCAGGGGACCGAACCGGTGGGCAAGCGGATGCGGATCAAGGGCGTGTCCTGTCAGGTGATCGGGGTACTCGCGACGCGGGGCCAGGGCGGCTTTGGCGATCAGGACGATGTCGTCGTCATGCCGATCAAGTTCGTGCAGCGCCGCTTCACCGGCGACCGCGACATCAGCCAGATCATGGTCGCGGTGGACGATGCCTATGATACCAGCACCGTGCAGGCCAGCCTTGAGGATCTGATGCGCGAACGGCGCAAGGTGAAGCCGGGCCAGGAGGATAATTTCAACGTCTTCGACACCAAGCAGATCAGCGATACGCTGACCGGGACCACAACCATCCTGACGCAGATCGTGGGCGCGGTCGCCGCCATTTCGCTGCTAGTCGGCGGCATCGGCATCATGAACATCATGCTCGTGTCGGTGACGGAGCGGACGCGGGAAATCGGCATCCGCCTTGCCATCGGTGCGGTCGCCCGGGAAGTGCTGATGCAGTTCCTGGTCGAAGCGATCGTGCTGTCCTGCCTTGGAGGGCTGATCGGCCTGTTCCTGGCGCTGGTCGCGTCCGTCGCCATCGCTCCGCTGATGAAGGTGCCCTTCCTGTTCGATATCAAGGTGAACCTCATCGCCTTCCTCTTTTCCGCGGCCATCGGCGTGGTGTTCGGCTATTTCCCCGCGCGGCGGGCGGCGGCGCTCAATCCCATCGACGCGCTGCGGCACGAATAGGCGGCGGCGATCGATCCGGCAGCGTTCATCCGGGCGCATCTGCCCGTGCAGGCTGTGCCGGACATTCCCGAGATACGCCTGCATGGCGCCGTGCCCACCAGCGGCCTGCACCGGCTGGCCGGGGGCGATCCAGACGGATTCGGATCGCCCTATTGGGCCTATCATTGGGGCGGCGGGCTGGCGTTGGCGCGGCACGTGATCGATCATCCATGGCTGGTTAGCGGACGGCGGGTCGTGGATTTGGGGACAGGATCGGGCATCGTCGCGATCGCTGCCGCCCTGAGCGGTGCCGCCCAGGTGCTGGCGGCGGACGTCGACCGCTACGCCGTCACGGCCGCCCGGCTGAACGCGGCGTTGAACGGCATCGACATCGCCATCGTGCAAGCCGATATGCTGGATGGCCCGGTGCCGCCAGCGGACCTGATCCTTTTGGGCGACCTCTTTTATGACGACGCGCTTGCGCGCCGGGTCAGCGCTTTCCTTCAACGCTGCGTCCATACAGGGATCGAAGTGCTGGTCGGCGATCCGTGGCGCGCGCCGCTGCCGAGGGACCGGGTGGAAAAGATCGCGGACCATGTGGTGCGCGAGACCAGCGGAGAGGCGAAAGCGGCCGCTGTGTTCCGTTTCCTGAACCGTCGTTCAGACTAAATCGGCTCTTGATACAATTTCCGACACTCTTTGCCCGCTGGTGGGACAAGCGCGCGACAAACGGCCTCTATCTCTGACTTCGAGGCCGGGAAGGCGCCCGAATTTCCAGAGGAGCTAAACGCCATGATGAAGAAGATGCTGATGAGCCTGGCTGCCGCCACGCTGGTCGTGAGCCCCGTCATCACCGCGCAGGCGCAGGCAGCGCCGCACCGCGAAACCGTCCGCGTCGTCAAGCAGGGACCGCACGGCCGCACCGTCGTTCGCCAGAAGACGGTCGTTCGCAACGACCATCGCGGCCATCGCTGGGCCAAGGGACGGCGGTTCGACCGTCGCTATGCGACCAACTACCGCGTCATCAACAACTATCGCGACTATCGCCTGTCGGCCCCGCCCCGCGGCTATCACTGGGTTCGGTCCGGCAATGACGCGGTGCTGGTGGCGCTCACCAGCGGGATCATCGGTGCCGTGATCGGCAGCGCGCTGCGGTAATCCACCCGAGCAGTGCCAATGTGCGAACGCTCCGGAGCCTCTCCCTCCGGGGCGTTTTCATGATTTTGAATAAGTAGCGGTTTATCAAGGATTTCATCCTAGATGAAAGGCGCCGGGGGGCGCCAACATCGGGAAACATCATGCCCTTGCACCAGATCATGTATATCAGCAGCGCGACGGGCGCGATGACCGCCCAGCAATGCGCCGGCATCGCTGCCGCGTCAGCCGTGCGCAACCGAGCGGAGGATGTGACCGGACTGCTGCTGTTCAACAGCCGCCGCTTCCTTCAGGTTCTGGAAGGCCCGAAGGAGGCGGTGGAGCGTGTCTACGCCCGGATCGCGAAGGATGGGCGGCATGGCGCTTTGGTGAAGCTGCGTGAGACAGCGATAGAGACACGCGAATTCGGCGCATGGGACATGGCCTATGACGATGCCGCGCGCCCTTCCGACAGCCTGAAGGACAAGGTGGCCGCGCTCCTCGAACAGGCCGGCCCGTCCACCCGCGCGCACTTCGTTGGATCGGCGGAGATGCACCGCGGCTAGACCAGCCCCGTCAGATAATAGACGGCGATGACCAAAAACACGGCGAGCGTCTTGATGAGCGTCAGGGCGAAGATGTCCTTGTAAGCCTGCCGATGGGTGAGGCCGGTGACGGCCAGCAGGGTGATGACCGCGCCATTGTGCGGCAGGCTGTCCATGCCGCCCGAGGCCATGGAAGCAATGCGGTGCAGCACCTCGCGCGGGATGCCGGCGGCGTCGCCGGCCGCGATGAACTGATCCGCCATGGCCGCCAGCGCGATCGACAGCCCGCCGGACGCCGAGCCGGTGATGCCGGCAAGCGACGTGACGGTCACGGCCTCGTTGATGAGGGGGTTGGGAATGGCCTTCAGCGCCTCCTTCACCATCAGGAATCCCGGCAGCGCCGCGATCACCGCGCCAAATCCATATTCGACTGCGGTGTTCATGCCAGCCAGCAGGGCGCCGCCCACGGCAGCCTTGGATCCTTCGGCGAAGCGTCTGGCGACCGGGCCGAAGGCGAAGATCAGGATTGTCGAAATGCCTGCGAGGAGCGCCCCTTCCACCGCCCAGAGCGCCGTCATCTGTGAGACCTTGAGCGCCACCGGCTCCGCCATGCCGGACAGCGAAAGCGACACATAATCGCCCGGTAACCAGCAGGGGATGGCGAGCGTGAGCGCGAGGTTTCCAAGGCCGACCACCAGCAGCGGCAAGAGCGCGACCAAGGGGTGGACGCGCGCTTCGTCGGCCGCGGCGTCGGGTTCGTTGACCAGCGTTTCCGGCGCGCCATAGCCCTCTCCCGTCGCGACAAGCCTGCGCCGCCGCCAGCCAAGATAGGTCAGTCCTGCTGTCATTATGAACATAGATCCGATCAGGCCGAGAGCCGGCGCGGCCCAGGTTGTGGTGCCGAAGAAGCTGGTCGGGATGATGTTCTGGATCTGCGGCGTGCCCGGCAAGGCGTCCATGGTGAAGGTGATCGCGCCAAGGCCGATGGCGGCGGGGACCAGCCGCTTGGGAATGTCCGCCTGGCGGAACATCTCGGCGGCGAAGGGATAGACGGCGAAGACGGCGACGAAGACGGATACGCCGCCATAGGTGAGCAGCGCCGTCACGATCATGATCGCCGGAATCGCCCTGCCCGCCCCGACGAGGCCGATGACTGCCGTTACGATGGCGCGCGAGAAGCCGGACATCTCGATGAGCTTGCCGAACAGCGCGCCAAGCAGGAAGACCGGGAAATAGAGCTTCAGGAAGCTCGCCACCCGCTCCATGAACAGGCCGGAGAATGCGGCCGGGACCGCGGCGGGATCGGTCAGGAACACCGCCAGCATCGCCAGCAGCGGAGCCATGAGGATGACGCTCATGCCGCGATAGGCGGCAATCATGAGGAGGATGAGGGACAGGGCTGCTATCGCGACGGCCATTCATCCCCCCAGTTACAACCGTTCGGGCTGAGCCGGTCGAAGCCCTTCGCCCTCTTTAAGGCGAGGCGTTAGATAAAAAGAAAAGACGGCCTTCGACAAGCTCAGGCCGAAGCGAAGGAGAGAGAATCCCTCCCTTGCCTTTCCGCCGGCTTTCCGTCATAGGCGCGCCTTCGCTTGGGCGTCGGGGTGACTCGCGGCCCGTGCGAAGCATTTTTTGAGACGACAGCCGGAGGGGCGTACCACATGGGGTGGGCGTCAGCGATCGGCCAACAGATGAGGCTAAACATGGCTCTTTACGAGCATGTGTTCCTTGCGCGCCAGGATCTGGCACAGGCGCAGGTGGACGCTCTGGCGGAAACCGCCACCAAGATCGTCGAGGATATGGACGGCAAGGTTACCAAGGTCGAGACCTGGGGCCTGCGTTCGCTCGCCTACAAGATCGCCAAGAACCGCAAGGCGCACTATGTGATGCTGAACATCGACGCCCCCGCCGGCGTCGTCGCGGAACTGGAGCGCCAGACGCAGATCAACGAAGACATCATTCGCTACATGACCGTCAAGGTCGACGCGCTGGAAACCGGCCCGTCGGTGATGATGCGCAAGCAGGACCGCCCCGAGCGCGGCGATCGTGGCCCGCGCGGCGATCGTGGTGACCGCGGCGACCGTGGCCCGCGCCGCGAGCGCGAAGAAGCCCCGGCTGGCGAATAAGGAGATCTGAAACCATGGCACGCCCGTTTTTCCGCCGCCGCAAGAGCTGCCCCTTCGCCGCCAAGGATGCGCCGAAGATCGATTATAAGGACGTCCGTCTGCTGCAGGGCTTCGTGTCCGAGCGCGGCAAGATCGTCCCCAGCCGCATCACGGCCGTTTCGGCCAAGAAGCAGCGCGAGCTGGCCCAGGCCATCAAGCGCGCCCGTCACCTGGGCCTGCTGCCCTACATCGTGAAGTAAGGGAGAAAGACCCATGGAAATCATTCTC
>JACESO010000021.1 GCA_013911745.1 Sphingobium sp.
GTCTTGACGAGATGCTTCGGCCCGTTCTGGTCGGCGGTGATGAAGGGCAGGTTGACTTCGGTCGTCTGTGCCGAGGACAGCTCGATCTTGGCCTTTTCTGCCGCTTCCTTGAGGCGCTGGAGCGCCAGCTTGTCCTTGGTGAGGTCGATGCCTTCCGCCTTCTGGAAGTCGGCCGCGAGATATTCCACCAGCTTCGCGTCGAAATCCTCGCCGCCCAGGAAGGTGTCGCCGTTGGTCGACTTCACCTCGAACACGCCATCGCCGATCTCCAGGATCGAAATGTCGAACGTGCCGCCGCCAAGGTCATAGACCGCGATCGTCTTGCCATCCTGCTTCTCAAGGCCATAGGCCAGGGCAGCCGCAGTCGGCTCGTTGATGATGCGCAGCACTTCCAGGCCCGCGATCTGGCCGGCGTCCTTGGTCGCCTGACGCTGGGCGTCGTTGAAGTAGGCGGGGACGGTGATAACCGCCTGCGTCACAGTCTCGCCAAGATAGCTCTCGGCGGTTTCCTTCATCTTCTGGAGGATGAAGGCGCTGATCTGCGACGGGCTGTAATCCTGGCCACCGGCCTTGACCCACGCATCGCCATTCGGCCCCTTCGCGATCGAATAGGGGACGAGTTCCATGTCCTTCTTGGTCATGGGATCATCGAAGCGGCGGCCGATGAGGCGCTTCACCGCGAAAATCGTATTGTCCGGATTGGTGACCGCCTGGCGCTTGGCCGGCTGGCCGATCAGGCGCTCGCCATCCTTGGCGAAGGCGACGATCGAGGGCGTGGTCCGCGCCCCTTCCGCATTTTCGATGACCTTGGGCTTGCCGCCGTCCATCACGGCGATGCAGCTGTTGGTGGTGCCCAGGTCGATCCCGATAACTTTTGCCATCTTGTCCTCTTATAACCCCAAATTTTCAGCGGTCGACGGCCCAATACCTCACTAAAGCGCCAAGGCAAGGCCGGTTTGCATGCGGGATATAGGCGCGCTTTCGCTTGGCACAAGAAGCATCGCCCATTAGCTTTGCGGAACGACCGGAAACGAGACAATGTGGATATATGGCATGGAGATTTGGATGCGAGCACCCCTGGCCCTTGTGGCCCTTGCGGCTCCGCTGGCCCTGAACGGCTGCGGCGACCCCGCCCCTGCCTATGTTGACCAGGCGTGGGTGCGGCTCTCGCCTAACAAGGACACGCCGTCCGCCGGCTATTTCGTCGCCCATGGCGGCGATTCGGGTGCGCAGATCCGGGGTGTCATCACCGACTACGCGCTCAAGGTCGAAATGCACGAGAGCAAGGACAAGAACGGCATGATGTCGATGCAGCCGGTCGACAGCGTCGACGTTCCGGCCAAGGGCACGGTCGCCTTTGCGCCGGGCGGCAAGCATCTGATGCTGTGGGGCGTGAACGATACGGCGATCAACCGCGGCAAGATGCAGCTGACCTTCCTGATGGGCAATGGCGACCGGCTGCTGGTGGATGCGGTGATCCGCAAGCCGGAGGGCGCGGGCGGCGCGCCCGCCGCCGCGAAACCGGACGAGCATGCCCGCCATTGACGGGGCGATCGCTGACGGACGACGAGGTGGCGCTCGCTCGCTCGGTATTCGGGCGCGCGATCGATTATGGAGCGGTGCGCATCCACAATCGCAAATGGTGGCCGCTCCAACCCGACGGCGTGACCATGGCCCCGGACGGCCATCTCTGGTTCGCGCCCAAGGGCGGCCTTTATTGCGACGATTTCTGCGCCAGCCCGCTGCACATCCAGGGCCATTTCATCCATGAGATGACCCATGTCTGGCAGGCGCAGCGAAGCGGCAAATGGTGGCTGCCCCTGATGCGCCATCCCTTCTGCCGATATGCCTATGATTATGTGCCGGGAAAGCCCTTCACCCGCTACGGCATCGAGCAGCAGGCGGAAATCGTGCGGCACGCGTTTCTTATCAAACGCGGCCAGCGGGTCGAGGGGAAGCCGGGGCGGGAAGACTATGAGGCGCTCTTGCCCTTTTGATCGGAGACAGCGGTCAAACCCCGCTCAGCCCTGCGTCCGCCAGCCCACGCCATAGGTGCAGCGCCTGCACGCTTTCCCTGACATCATGCACCCGCACCATCTGCGCGCCGAGTTGCGCGGCGCGGAAGGCGAGCGCGACCGAGCCACCAAGCCGATCGGCCGCCGGCGCTTCGTTCGACAGGGCACCGATCAATCGCTTCCGGCTGCCGGCGAAAAGCAGCGGCACGCCAAGCCCCTGGAACGTAGCCAGCCCGTTCACCAGCGCCAGATTGTCGGCCAGCCCCTTGCCGAAGCCCAGCCCCGGATCGACGATGATCTTCTCGCGCGCGATCCCCGCCGCTTCCGCCGCTGCGATGCGCGCTTCCAGATGGTCGAACACGTCGGCGACGACATCGCCATAGCCCGCCGGATTATGATGCGGATCGTCGCCGCTGGACGGCGCATGCATCAGGATCACCGGACAACCGGCGCGGGCCACTACCTCAAGGCTGCGGGGATCGTGCGCCAGCGCCGACACATCGTTGACGATGGCCGCACCCGCCGCCAGCGCCGCTTCCATCACTGCCGCCTTACGCGTGTCTACCGACATTGGCACGCCCGCCGCCGCCAACCGCTCGATCACCGGGACGATGCGGGCTATCTCGTCGCCTTCCCAGAGTTTGGCCGCCTTCGGACGGGTGGACTCCCCGCCCACGTCGATCAACGCCGCGCCCGCCGCCGCCATCGCGAAGCCCGCGTCCGCCGCCGCCTTCGGATCATCGAGATGCTTTCCCCCATCGGAAAAACTGTCGGGCGTGACGTTCAGGATCGCCATCACCTGCGGCGCGTCGAAGCGGATCGTGCGCTCGCCCAGCGCCAGCGGGGCTCGCTGCGCTGAAATGTTCGCCGCCAGCATCCCTGCCCGCTGCCTCAGCACGTCAGGCAAAGTCGTCAGCCAGGCGTCGAATTCCGCCACCGCCACGGTGAAGCGGCCGATCCGCCGCGCGCCGTCCAGGGCCGTTACCTCATAGCCTTGGAACCAGATGAGCCCGTTGCCCATCCGCGCGGCGCTTCTGTCTGGCAGGCCGATAGGCGACGGCACGAACCAGACGGGCTTGAGATAAAGGCGGAAATGGGCGGGGATGGTGGGGAGCATGGACGGTGCTTAGCGCGGTTCCGTGCTCCTGCGAAGGCAGGAGCGCAGTTCAACGCGAGCGGCCTTCGCCGTAGCACATGCTTCCTTACGGCTCGTTCGCCAGCAGATATGTCTGGCGCAACGTGTCGATCGGCATCAGCCGCCCTTGCGCCTCATGGTGCCAGAAGGTCCAGCCGTTGCAGCTCGGCGCGCCCTGCAACGTCGCGCCCATCTTGTGGATGGAACCGCTGTCCGTGCCGACACCGAGCGATCCGTCCGCCCGCACCACCGCCTGCCATCGCCGCTTGGAGTCGGTCAGGATCGCGCCCGGATTGAGATAGCCGGTTTCGACGAGCGTCCCGAACGCCACCTTGGGCTGGCTGCGCGCGCTCTGCATGATGGTGAGCGCGCTTTCGTCCAGCGGCAATGCGGCCTCGATCCGCTCCAGCGCCACGTCGATATAGTCGTCTTCCCGCTCAATGCCGATCCATTTGCGGCCGAGCCGTTTGGCGACGGCGCCGGTCGTGCCGGTGCCGAAGAAGGGATCGAGCACTATGTCGCCCGGCTTGGTACAGGCCAGCAGCACGCGATAGAGCAGAGCCTCGGGCTTCTGCGTCGGGTGCGCCTTCGTGCCGTTGCGCTTCAACCGCTCCTGCCCGGCGCAGATCGGGAGCACCCAGTCGGAGCGCATCTGCAGTTCGTCGTTAAGCGTCTTCATCGCCTTGTAATTGAAGGTGTAGCGCGCGTCCTCGCCCTGACTGGCCCAGATCAGCGTCTCATGCGCGTTGGTGAAGCGGGTGCCCTTGAAATTGGGCATCGGGTTGGACTTGCGCCAGATGATGTCGTTGAGGATCCAGAAACCTTCATCCTGGAGCGCGGTGCCGACGCGGAAGATGTTGTGATAGCTGCCGATCACCCAGATGGTGCCGTTGGGCTTCAGGATGCGCCGCGCTTCCCGCAGCCAGGCCTTGGTGAAACGATCGTAGCTGCCCAGCGTATCGAATTTGTCCCAGTCATTGTCGACCGCGTCGACCCGGCTGCCTTCCGGCCGGAACAGGTCGCCGCCAAGCTGGAGATTATAGGGCGGGTCAGCGAAGATCATGTCGATGCAGCCGTCAGGCAGTGCCGCCATATGCGCGATGCAGTCGCCCCGCAGCAGGGTGTCGACCGGAATCTGCGCCGTCATGTCCAATGCGGCTGACGCGTTCGCCTTCTTTCGCCGCGGCGCCGCGACGCGCTCCATCACACCCATATGCAAACCCCCGTATCTCTTGAAGCCAAGCGATGAGTCCTTGGGAGTCCGGCGTCAAGATCAGCAGCTTAGAGCTCGCCGTTAACAAATGCGCTGACCCGCGCAGGAACGAAGCAAGACCCACAAGATGTTGAGTCGGCTTGGCGGCGAAAGACTCAATATGAGGCGGTGTGATGAAAAAGACTCACGCTTTGAACGAGGCACATTTTTTTGGTTAACGCTGTTCGAGAAGCTCGGCCAGCGTCCAATCTTGACCTAATCATACCTATTTGGTTATGGATTGTGGATGAAAAATGCCTCCTTCACTACGGATCGCCATGCCGCTGCCGACGCGCTGTTCAAGGCCTTGTCGGACGGCACCAGACGCGCTCTTCTCGAAACATTGGTGCGGGAGGGAGAGCAGAATGTGCATGCGCTGACCGCAAATGCGGGTGTATCCCAACCCATGGTGTCGCGCCACCTAGCCAAGCTGAAGCGCGCCGGGCTGGTGACCGCTCATCGTCGCGGTCGTGAAACCTGGTATGCCGCTCGGGTCAAGGGACTCGGCCCGGTCGTCCAGTGGATGGCAGTACATGGGGCGCTATGGTCGCAGCGCTTCGCCGCCTTGGAGACATTGGGCGCGACCTGATTGGTGCGGCTAGCTGGACATAATTGGCAATATTCTCTCCCCCGCTGATAATATAATTTCACTTCCTTCCCATTTTTGAGAATATATCGCTACCATTATTGCATCTTCTCTTGTCTTCTTGGCCACCAGCCGTCAAAGCGGCGACGGGAGACGGATGACGATGCAGGCGAATGAGCAATCGACCATCGTGCGGGAAAGGGCGCGTTTCGTAAGGGAAACGGCAGACGTCCGACGACAGGCGCTGATTGATGCCACGGCACGTTGCCTCGCGGAAAAGGGCGTGGTCGGCACATCCGTTCGGGCCATATGCGCCTATGCCGGCGTGTCATCGGGCCTGCTCACCCATTATTTCGACGGCGTGGACGCGCTTATCCTGGCCACCTACGCCGATGTCGGCGCGCGGGTGAACGCAGCGCTGGACGCCGCTGTCGAGGCGGCGGGTGACAACCCGCGCGACCGCCTTCGCGCTTGCCTGCAAGCCAACTTCACCCCACCCGTACTCGATCCCGATCTGCTCGCGACCTGGATCGCTTTCTGGAGCCTGGTCAAGTCCGACCCGGAGATCGCGGCCGTCCATGCCGGAGTGTACGGCGCGGCGCGGGGACAGGTGGAAGTGCTGCTGCAGGCCGCGGCTCCGGCCATGTCGCCGGCGCGCACGCGGATCGCCGCGATCAGCCTCATGGCCCTGGTCGACGGCTTGTGGCTGGAGCTTTGCCTCGACCGCAGTACCTTCTCCCCGCAGGAGGCGCAGACGATGGTGGCGGCAGCGATGGATCAGCTACTGGCTTCGGCTACAGCAAGCTGAGCTGCGCCACGGGTGCGAAGCTGCGCCGGTGCAGTGGCGTCGGCCCATGCTCCCGCAGCGCTGCCAGATGCCGCGCACTGCCATAGCCCTTGTTCGTTTCCCAGCCATAATGCGGATGATCCGCCGCAGCCGCGATCATCATCCGGTCCCGCGCTTCCTTGGCAAGAATGGAGGCAGCGGCGATCGACAGGCATTTCGCATCGCCCTCCACCACCGCCGTCGACGCCCAGCGCCATTTGGGGCAGCGATTGCCGTCGACCAGAATATGCGCGCAATCATGGGTCAGCGCGTCGACCGCACGCGTCATCGCCAGCATGGTCGCCCAAAGGATGTTGATCTCGTCGATCTCCTCGACGCTCGCGATGCCGATGGCCCAGCAGAGCGCCCGCGCCTTGATCTCGCCTTCCAGCGCCGCGCGTTTGGCGGCGCTCAATTGCTTGCTGTCGTTGAGGCCGTCCGGGCAATCCTCCTGCCGCAGGATGACGGCGGCGGCGACCACCGGCCCCGCCAAAGGCCCCCTGCCCGCCTCGTCCACCCCGGCGACCAGACCCGGATGATGGCGCAGTTCATGCACGAAGTCAGGCATGGACGTGAAATCCCAGCGGAACGCCCATAGGCCCATGCCCCGTCCCGAAGCCCGGAGCGATCATTAGCGCTTCGCGGACATATTTGCGTGCCCGCTCGACCGCGTCCACCCGATCGAGTCCCTGCCCCAGCCCGCATGCAATCGCACTCGCCAGCGTGCAGCCGGTCCCATGCGTATGCGGCGTGTCGATCCGCGCGTTGCTCCACGCCTTGAGCACGCCTTGAGGCCCGATCAGCCGGTCGGTCAGCATCGGGCCTTCGCCATGGCCGCCCTTGGCAAGGACATGAGTGTCGAAATGGATGGCGATCACCTCACCGCCTAACGCCTCGAGTTCCGGCAGGTTCGGCGTCACGATCATCGAGATCGCCATCAACCTCTCGAACGCCGCGATCGTCGCCGCATCCGCCAGCGCCGCCCCGCTGGTCGCGACCATGACGGGATCGAAGACGATCGGCACGCCCTCCAACGCGGCAAGCCGGTCCGCCACCGCATTGGCCGTTTCCGCGCTACCGATCATGCCGATCTTCACGGCGTCCACGCCGATGTCGTTGATGCAGCTATCCATTTGAGCCAGCACCATATCGGTCGGCACCGGATGCACGGCCTGCACCCCCAATGTGTTCTGCGCCGTGATAGCGGTGATCGCGGTCATGGCGTGGCCGCCCAGCATCGTCACCGTCTTGATATCGGCCTGGATGCCCGCGCCGCCCCCGCTGTCTGACCCGGCGATGATGAGGATGCGCGGGACGCTCATGCGCGAAAGCGCCGCTCCGCGGAGGCCGGATTGGCCGCCAGCGCCTTGCCGGCGCGGGTCGGCCGGTCCATCAGCTCACCGCCGCAATTGGGGCAGCGATCGTCCAGCGCCTCCGCGCAAGACACACAGAATGTGCATTCGAAGGAACAGATGAACGCGCCGGGCGCATTGGCCGGCAGGTCCGCGCCACAGCGTTCGCAGTCGGGCCGCATCTCAAGCATTACGCCGCCGCCCTTTCCACGGCGGCGCAGATACGTTCGACCACGTCCTTCACCTGATCCTCCCGGTCGCCTTCGGCCATGACGCGGATCACCGGCTCGGTGCCGGACGGACGGATGACGAGGCGGCCCGAGCCGTCCAGCTCGGCCTCCGCCTGCGCGATCACGCGCTTCACATCCTCATGCTCCAGCGGCTTGCCGCCCGCGAAGCGCACATTCTTGAGCAATTGCGGCACCGGATCGAACTGATGCAACGTCTCGCTGGCGGGCTTGCCCGATCGCACCAGCGCGGCCAGCACCTGCAGCGCCGCAACGGTGCCGTCACCGGTGGTGGCATAGTCGGACAGGATCATGTGCCCCGACTGTTCGCCGCCGACATTGAAGCCGCCCTCGCGCATCCGTTCCAGCACATAACGGTCGCCCACCTTGGTCCGTTCAAGGCCGATGCCCTGCCCCGACAGGAAGCGTTCGAGGCCCAGGTTCGACATCACAGTGGCCACCAGCCCACCGCCGCGCAGCAGGCCGTCGCGCGCGAAATTGGCGGCGATCAGGGCCATGATCTGATCGCCGTCGACGATCTTGCCCTGCTCGTCCACCACGATCAGCCGGTCGGCGTCGCCATCCAGCGCGATGCCGATATCCGCGCCCGAAGAGACTACGGTTTCCTGCAACAACAGGGGCGCGGTCGATCCGCATCCGTCATTGATGTTGGTGCCGTTGGGCGTCACGCCGACCGCGACCACGTCCGCGCCCAATTCCCACAGGGCCGAAGGCGCGACCTGGTAGGCGGCGCCGTTCGCGCAATCGACCACGATGCGCAGGCCATCAAGCCGCAGGTCGGCGGGGAAGCTCGACTTGACGGCGTGGATGTAACGCCCGCGCGCATCCTCGACCCGCCGGGCGCGGCCGATATCCTTCGACGCCGCGAGCGGAATATCCTGCTCCAGCAAGGCCTCGATCTTCAATTCGTCCTCATCGGACAGCTTGTACCCGTCCGGGCCGAACAGCTTGATCCCATTATCGAAATAGGGATTGTGGCTGGCGGAAATCATGACGCCCAGGTCCGCGCGCATCGAATGCGCCAGCAACGCAACGGCTGGCGTGGGTATCGGGCCGAACTGCACCACATCCATGCCCACGGCGGTAAAGCCGGCGACGAGCGCGTTCTCGACCATATAGCCCGAAAGGCGCGTATCCTTGCCGATCACCACCCGATGGCGGTGGCTGCCGCGCTGGAAATGGGTGCCCGCGGCCATGCCGACCTTCATCGCCAGATCGGCCGTCATGGGCCATGCATTGGTACGGCCGCGAATGCCGTCGGTGCCGAAATATTGCCTGCTCATGGGGCTTCCATGCACCGATCGGCCATCCCCTCGCAACCCGGCACAACAGACATGAGCAATCTTTAATCGACTTTCCATGCAGCCAGCGGCATGTCGACCCGATGGATCAGTTCAATGCTTTCGTCGACGGCCTGTCGGACGCCGTTTTCTTCAAGATACCGATGCTAGGGACGCAGATCGAACTGATCGTGCTGTATCTGGCGCTGCCCATGCTGTTCTTCACGATTTGGCTGGGCTTTCCCAATGTGACTCAGGTGGGGCGGGCGCTCCGCATCCTGCGGTCGCAACCGCGCGAGGGCGAGGCGAAGGGCGACGTCAGCCAATGGGCGGCGCTCTCGACGGCGCTGTCCGGCACCATCGGCCTCGGCAACATCGCGGGCGTCGCAGTCGCACTGACGATGGGTGGGCCGGGCGCGATCCTCTGGATGTTCATCATCGGCTGGTTCGCCATGACGGTGAAGATGGCGGAGGTCACGTTGGGCCTCAAATATCGCGTGTTCGACGCTCGCGGCCATGCCCATGGCGGGCCGATGTATGTGCTCAAGGCCGTTGGGGCGGCGCGCGGCTGGCCGAAGCTCGGGCTGGCGCTGGGCGGGGCGTATGCCTTCTTCGCCCTGTTCGGTGCGATCCCCATGGTGCAGGTCAACCAGAGCTTCGCGCAGGTGAAGGTCGTCACCGGGCTGTCGAATGGCTGGGCCTATGGCGTGTTCCTGGCGTCCGCTGTCGCGCTGGTCACACTGGGCGGCGCGGCGTGGCTGGGCGAGGTGGCGAAACGGCTGACCCCGCTCAAGGTCGCAGTCTATCTGCTCGGCGTTGCGGCAATCCTTTTGCTTCATGTGAGCGAGATACCGGCCGCGCTGTCCTTGATCTGGAACGGCGCCTGGTCGGGCGCGGCGGCGACGGGCGGCGCTGTCGGCGCATTCGTAGCGGGCATGCGGCGCGCGGTCTTCGCCAGCGAGGCGGGCGTAGGATCGGCGGTCATGGCGCACAGCCTGGCGCGCGCGCAGCATCCCGTGTCGGAAGGATTGGTTGCCCTGCTCGAACCCCTGCTCGGCACGATGATCGTCTGCGCGGTCGGCGGGCTGGCACTTGTGGTCGCGGGGACGTGGAATACCGGGCTGGAGGGGATCGCCATCACCTCGGCGGCCTTCGCGAAGGTTTCGCCATGGTTCCCATGGCTGCTCGCGGTGGTCGTGTTCCTCTTCGCCTATTCGACGCTTGTCGCGTGGGGCTTCTATGGCTTGCAGGCGTGGGGCTATCTCTTCGGTCATGGTCCGAAGGCGCAATGGACCTACAAAATCCTCTATGTCGTCGCCCTGCCGCCCGCCGCAGCAATCGACCTTGGCCGGGTGGTCGGCATCGTCGACTCCAGCTTCTTCCTGATGGCGATCCCCAACGTCATCGCGCTCTATCTGTGCGCCGGCGAATTGCGCCGCGATGTAAAAGACTATCTGGCCAGGCAGACCTGACGCGAAAAAGGCCCGCTCCGTGCGGAGCGAGGCCTTTTCCTAACCTCAGTTGAGGCGTTCAGATCTTGTCGCCGAGCGCACCCTTGACCGATCCTGCGACGTCCTGTGCCGTGCCCTTGGCCTTCTGCGCCTTGCCCTCGGCTTCCAGACGTTCGTTGTCGGTGGCCTTGCCGACCGACTCCTTGACAGCACCCGCCGCCTTGTTGCCAGCAGCCTTCAGCTTGTCGACAGTCTCACCCATGATGAACACTCCTTGCGTTGTTATCTTGGGTTAGAAACGAAGGCTGCCCGATCGGGTTTCACAAGAAACGGCTGCGCAATGATTAAACTTCGGTCATGATCTAAAGCGTCTTTTCGTAAATCTGATAGACCTTGTTCACCCGGCTTTCGATCGCGTCGGCGATGGCGTTCATCCCCTGATTATCGTCCAGCACCCAGCCGATCTCGCCGCGCGTCGATCCGTAACGACTGACGGCATTGCGGCGGATATATTCGATCATCATGAACGCCAGTTGGCTCGCCATGCGCGACGCCTGCAACCGCTGGACCACGCCCATCAACGGCACGCGCATCGTGCGGCATTTGGGCTTGCGCAGCCAGGAGAGCAGCTTGATCCAGCCGAAGGGAAAGAGCGCGCCGTTCAAGGGCTTCACCGCTTCGTTGAGATCGGGCAGCGTCATCATGAAGGCGACCGGCTCGCCATCCAGTTCCGCGATCATAATGAGATCCTCGAACACGATCGGCTTCAGCTTCTTGCCCGTATGCGCAACCTCTTCGTCCGTGATCGGAACGAAGCCCCAATTGTTGCCCCACGCGTCGTTCAGGATGCCGAGGATGATCGCGGCCTCCTTGTCGAACTGCGACTTGTCCACCTGCCGCACACGGATGCGCGGGTTCTTCTCGCCCGACTGGACGATTCGCTGGATCAACGGCGGAAATTCTTTGGTGATATCCAGCTCGTAGGTCTTGAGCTGCTTGACGGGCGCATAGCCCGCCCCCTCGATCATCGCCTGATAGGCGGGGCTGTTATGCCCCATCATGACCGTCGGCGGATGATCGTGCCCCTCGATCAGCAAGCCCGGCTCTTCCCAGATGGAGAGCGAGATCGGCCCCAGCACGCGGTTCATGCCCTTGGCGCGCAGCCAGTCCTCCGCCGCGGCTATCAGCGCCCTGGCGGTTGCATCATCCTCCGCCTCGAACAGGCCGAAATTGCCGGTGCCTGGCCCCATGCCCTGTTCCGGCGGCTGGTCCAGCGCCAGCCGATCGATATGGGCGGAAACCCGCCCCACCACCTTGCCGCCGCGCCGCGCCAGAAAATATTGCGCCTTCGCATGACCGAAAAAGGGGTTCTTGCCCGGCGTCAGCAGTTCCTTGACCTCGGCCTTCAGCGGTGGAACCCAATTGGAGTCGCCGGCATAAAGCCGCCACGGCAGGTCGATGAAGGCCTTCATGTCGGCCTTGCCGGAAACGGGGGTAATCACCAGATCAGAATTGGCCACGGACGCCGCTTTCGCAATTTCGATGCTGGCGGTGCAGTTCCACCCTTGTCCGCGCAATGTCAATCATGCGGGCGCGTGGGCGCGCCGGGATGGCGAATATGTCATGGTGCTGCCATGATGTCAGCGCATTTGGAGACTAGGACGGCCCGCATGACGAAGCACGACCCCATCCTTGCCGCCGCGCAGCGGGCGCGGGCAGCGATCCCCGACGATGTCGCGATGCTGCGGGCGGCGGCGGACCTGGCGCGCGAATTCAGTGTCGCTGATCCCCGCATCTTCTGGAGCGACATGCTGGCTTCCGCCCTGATCGGCTGGAGCGCGCTGGCAGGGGCGATCCTTGTCGACAATAGGGCCGTCGCCCTCGTGTGCGGCGGCGTGGCGGTGCTCGCCCTCTATCGCGTGGCGAGCTTCATTCATGAGCTGACCCATTATCGCAAGGGCGCTCTGCCCGGCTTTCGCGCGGGCTGGAACCTGATCGTCGGCATTCCGCTGATGATCCCCTCCTTCATGTATGAAGGCGTCCATACCCAGCATCATGCCCGCACGCGCTACGGCACGGCGGAGGATCCCGAATATCTCCCGCTTGCTCTCATGAAACCATGGTCGTTGCCGCTCTTCATCCTCGTTGCGTCGCTCGCGCCTGTGGGTCTCATCCTGCGCTTCGGCGTGCTGACGCCGCTGTCGCTTTTGATCCCGCCGCTGCGCGCTAAGGTGGTGTCGGAATTTTCCGCCCTGTCGATCAACCCCTCCTATCGCCGTCGCGCGCCCGAAGGCGACTTCGCGCGCATGTGGGCGTGGCAGGAAGCCGGCGCATGCCTCGTCGCACTGGCGCTGATCGGCAGCGTCTTCGCCTTCGGATGGAAACCGCTGCTCGTCTATATGGGCGTCCATTCGGCGATGACGGTCGTCAATCAGCTGCGCACGCTGGTCGCGCATCTGTGGGAGAATGAGGGCGAGCCGATGACCGTCACGGCGCAATATCTGGATTCGGTCAACGTGCCTCCGCCCTCCACCCTGCCCGCGCTCTGGGCGCCGGTGGGCCTGCGCTATCACGCGCTGCATCATCTGCTACCCAGCGTGCCCTATCATGCCTTGGGCAAGGCGCACGCGCGGTTGATGGCGACGCTTGACCCGGATTCTCCCTATCGAAAGGGCAATTATGCCGGGATGACGCCGCTGGTCGGCAAGATCGCGCGGAGCACCATGCGGGCGCGCTGAGCGCACATAAGACGCCGCGTCAAAAAAATTTCAGTTTCGCCTTGAAACCGGAATAACCCGACCCATATCGTGGCTGTTCCGGTCCCCCTCTCCCCCCTCTGGGATCGGAACGCCCCCTGTGGAAGGCCCCGCGCGACGTCCCTTGGTCGCCGGGGTCTTCTTTTTTTGCGCTCACTCCTCGGTGCGGAACAGCACCGTCTCGCCCACCAGCAGGAACAGGAAGAAGGGCGCCCAAGCCGCCAGCACGGGGGGATAGGCGCCGAGGCTCCCCATCGCGAGCGAGAAATTGTCCGCCACGAAATAGGCAAAGCCCAGCGCCATGCCCATCACGGCGCGGACGAACAGCTGCCCGGACCGGGCCAGGCCGAACGCAGCCACCGATCCCAGGATCGGCATCAGCAACGCAGACAGCGGGCCTGATATTTTGTGCCAGAGACTGCCTTCCAGTTCGCCCGTCGGCCTACCCGCGTCGCGCAGGTCGCTGATCGCGGCCTGCAGTTCGCTGAAGGTCAGCGCATCGGGATCGACCCTCGCCAGGGTGAACTGATCGGGCCTGATGTCATGGCCGAAACGGACGGTGCCGATGTCGCGCCCAGTCCCGCGCGCCACGTCGAACTGTTGCGCCCTTTCCAGCACCCAGCTTTTGCTGGCAGCGTCATAATGGCCGCGTGGCGCCTGGATGATGGTGGTCAGCGCGTTGTTGACGCGATTGTAGATTTCGATCTTGCGAAGCTGGACATTCTGGCCGCGCCCGGCAACGATGGCGACGTTGACCAGATTGTTGCCGTCCCGCACCCACGGGTTGGACTTGATGCCGCTGTCCTGCGGGATCGGGCCGTAGTCCACAGCCTCCCACGCGCTCAGCGCCGCCGTGGACCGCGCCACGATCCGTTCGTTGAACGCGAAGCTGATGATCGACACGCCCAGCGCCGCCGCGATCAGCGGGGCCAATATCTGATGCGCGGACAGCCCCGCCGCCTTCATCGCGATGATCTCGCTATTCTGGTTCAGCGTCGCCAACATGACCAGCGTACCGAGCAGCACGGAGAAAGGCAGGAAGGTCGCGATGATCTGCGGCGTGCGCAGCCCGACATAATGCCAGAGCTGCGCGTCGCCATTGCCCGGATAGGCGAGGATGTCGCCGCTGTTGCCGAGCAGGTCCAGTGTCTGGAGCACCACCACCAGCAGCATCAGCACGGCGAAGGTGCGGGTCAGGAACAGCCGCGCCATGTACCAGCTCATCTGGCGTGAGGGGAAGAAGCTCAGGTTCATGAGGTCAGGCCGCTCCTTCCGCGGCTGCAGGGCTGCGTCTCCGCCCGAATTTCAGCAGGCGCACGATCTGCTTGCCCAGTTTGCCGAACGCATATTCCAGCGCCGCGGTCGGTTGCCCGCCGGGGCGGTGAGCGATCACATGATACATCCACAGCACCAGCGCCGACGCGACGACGAACGGTCCCCACAGCGCGATGATAGGATCGATCTTGCCCAACGCTCCGACGCTTTCGCCATATTGGTTGATCTTGTGATAGGTGACGATGAACACGATCGACAGGAAAACGCCAAGCGCGGAGGTCGAACGCTTGGGCGGTATGGCGAAGGCGAGCGCAGCGAGCGGCAGCAGGAACATGAACACCACCTCCACCATGCGGAAGTGGAAATTGGCGCGTACCTCGTCCTTCAGCTTGTCGGGCGTGTCGGCATTGTGGCCGATCACCACCAGTTCCGGAATCGTCTTTTCCCGGTCGTTGTCACGGCCACGGAACCGCTCGATCTGCGGCAGGTCGATCGGCAGGTCATGGCTCGAGAAGGACAGGATGCGCGGCGTCTTATATTTGGGGCCGTCATTCACCAGCACGCCATTGCGCAAACGGAAGATGATCGTGTCGGGATCGTCCGTCGCCAGGAACGTGCCCTGCTCCGCCGTCACCGCGACAGACTGGCCGTTGCGGCTGACCGCGCGCACGAAAATCCCCTGAAGGTTGCGGCCTTCGTCCCGGCTGCGTTCGATGCGCAGGGTCATGCGCTTGCCCAGCGTCGTGAACTCGCCCACCTTGATCGACGCGCCCAGCGCGCCCGACCGCAGCTCGAACCGCAACGCCTCATAGGCATGGCGGGACAGCGGCTGGACGAAGCCGACGATGCCGAAATTCAGGAGCGCCAGCGCGATGGCATACATGTAGGGGACGCGCAGCAGCCGCCCGTAGGACAGCCCCACCGCCCGCATCACATCCAGTTCAGAAGACAGCGCCAGCTTGCGGAAGGCGAGCAGGATACCCAGCATCAGGCCGATGGGTATGCCGAGCGAGAGATATTCGGGCAGCATGCTGGCCAGCATCCGCCACACGACGCTGACCGGCCCGCCTTCCGCCGCCACGAAATCGAACAGGCTCAGCATCTTGTCGAGCACCAGCAGCATCGCCGATATGACCAGCGTGGCGAACATCGGCACCGCGATGAGGCGGGCAAGATAGCGGTCGGTGGCGGTCAGCATTCTCTAAGTCGTCGTCCCATCACCATGATTTGGCCGCAAACCGATCCCATATGGCAGGGGAGCAATTGCGGGGCGAACAGGGGCTTGGCCTCCGGTCCATGCCGGTGGCTATAGCTTCCAGGAGTCTGATGGTCATGTTGAAAGTTGCAATGGGTTTCATGTCGGCGGTCGCGCTGGTCGCTTCCGTGCCGGCGATGGCTCATGGGCAGGAAATCCCGAACGATATGGATCGCTGCGGTCCCCAGGCGAAGGGGCCGGCGGTGCTGGTCGACGTGCGCGGCTTTGCCGCCGCGACCGGCAAGGTGCGGATCCAATCCTATCCGGCCACCCGCGCTGCCTGGCTGGCGAAGGGGGAATGGCTCAACCGAATCGAAACGAGCGTACGCCCGACCGATGGCGCGATGCGCTTCTGCATGCCGGTGCCCCAGCCAGGCCGCTATGGCATCGCCGTGCGGCATGACCGCGACGGCAATGGCAAGACCGACATTTCGCGCGATGGCGGTGGATTTTCCAACAATCCGTCGATCAGCATCTTCAACCTGGGCAAGCCGGGGGTCGAAAAGGCCGCCTTCTATGCCGGACCCGGCGTGACGAAAATCACGATCAATCTCAAATATATGTGATCGAACCCAGATGGTCAGCGTCGCGCTCTTGTCCAATCCCAAGTCCACGGGCAACCGGCAGACGCTTCCGCGCGTGCGCAGCTATTGCGCCAACCATCCCGACATCTTCCATTATGAGGTGGAGCATGTCGACCAGATCGGCCGGGCGTTCCAGACGATCGCCCGCGTCGATCCCGCCGTCATCGTCATCAACGGCGGCGACGGCACGGTGCAGGCGTCATTGACCGAACTCTACCAAGGTGAGCATTTCCATGGCCGGGTGCCGCCGATCGCGGTGCTGCCCAATGGCAAGACGAACCTGATCGCACTCGACCTCGGCATCCATGGCGACCCGATCAAGGCGCTGGAGAAGATATTGGAGATCGCCAAGTCGGGCGTCGAAGATCATGTCGTCGCCCGCGAACTCATCGCCCTGTCGGACGGTCAGGCGGAAAGCCGGCCGGTGCTGGGCATGTTCCTGGGCGGCGCTGGCCTTGCCGATACGATGCTCTATTGCCGCAACCAGATCTATCCGCTCGGCCTCTCCAACGGCCTCAGCCATTTCATCACCGCGCTTGCCGTGGTCTTCTCGCTGTTGTTCGGCATCCGGGCGCGCTTCCTGCCGCCCTCCAGCAAGCCGGTGCGCATCTCGCTGATCCGCGACGGACAACTGGCCGGGCGCTTTTCGGTGCTGATCGTGACCACGCTGGAAAAGCTGCTGCTGGGCGTGCAGCCGGGCGGCAGCCGGCGCGGCAACATGAAGCTGATGGCGGTGGACCAGAGCCTGCCCGCGCTGCTGCGCCTCGTCTGGGCCAGCCTGTTTCGCCGCGTCGGCAAGGCGCGGATGCAGGGTATCCACCTGGAGCAGGGCGACATGATCCGGATCGAGGGGGAGCGCAGCAGCGTCATCCTCGACGGCGAACTGTTCGAAGCGACGGAGGGCAAGCCCATCGTCCTGCGCTCGACTGAACCGGTGCCCTTCCTGCGGCTCGCGGCCTGACGGGCGGCTGCCGCTTCCCTCCCGCCTGGCGGTCAAAGCGGGCGTGAATCGCCGACATCGTAGAGGCGCAGGTTCCGGTCGCCTATACCAAGGTCGGTCCATGCTCCATGCCATTCCGCCATGTGCGACGCCGCGAAATGGCGGTCGATTGCGTCCTGATCGACCCATCGTTCCGTGACGTGGATCAGGCCGGGATCGAACAAATCCTGAGCATATACATATTCCACACAGCCTTCTTCGGCGCGGCTGGCCTCCACCATGCGTGTCATCGCGGGGCGAGCCGCATCCATTTTGGCGGCGGGCAGGCGGAAGGTTCCAAGGATCATCAGCATGGTGCCAGACTAAAAGCGATTACCCCTCAGAAGTCCAGTTCCGCGCGCCAGCCGAGCACATCCACGCTATAATCGCGCCGCCCGCCTGCGGTGATCGCCGCGTCGGTATAGGCCAGATGCGCGTAGTTGAGGTTGAACCGTACATATTCGATCGGCGTCCACACCAGCGCCGCGATCACGCCATTCTGCGTTCCGCCCACGATCCCCTTGTCGTTGAGGCTGAGATAATCGTAGCGGACCGTCGCCTGCAACGCGCCCCATCCGCCGGAACCCACAGGGCTGTCCGGCTTCACCACGCCGAAAATGCCGTTTTTGTAACCGCGGCTTTCGCCGGTGAACACATAGCCGACCTCGCCATAGCCGCCGAAAAAGGTCGGATCGGACAGGCCCGGCCGCACCGCGCGCAGCCAGTGCGCCTCGCCCACCCACCAGAGCGGCCCGCGCTCGCCGGCGAACTCCAGACCGTAGCTCGTTTCGCGTTCGGCCAGGATGGGCGGCGTCGACAGGAACCGGCTGTTGGCGCTGTGCAGATAGGCACGCTGGCGATAGCGCTGCGGCGCCTCGCCCAGCCGCTGCAGGTCGCGCCAATGACCCGACGCGGCAAAATGCAGCTGCGTCTCTCCCAGCTTGGGCGCGAGCACGACCCGGCCGTCGACGCTGAAGCTGTTATTCTCGTCCCCGCCATTCGCGCCGTCGCTGGCGTTGGTCAGCGAATCGGCGCTGTCCGAAAAGACGCCCGCCTGCGCCAGCAGGATGCCGGATCGATATTGCGCCGACAGGCCCAGCCGCCGCTCGAAACCGAATGCGTCGGTAAATGCCGCCCGCTCCATCACCGCGCCGCCGGTGTCGCTTATCAGTTCGTCGAGCGACTGGAAGCTGTTGTGATTGCCCAGCGTCACCAGCCATGGCCCCTTCTCGTAAGTTATGAAGGTATCGACCAGTTCCACGCTGTTGTCCGACAGCTCCAGTTCCAGCTTATAGCCAAAGCCCGCTCCAAGTTTGCCTTCTCCGCCCAGCCGCAGCCGGCGCAGTTCGTTGGAATAGCCCTTCGCCCGGTCATTGACCCCGGCCGGCGTCATCAGCAGGCCCGCATCATATTGGATGCGGCCCTTCACATGGAAACTGGCGTCGCCGCGCGTGAAGACCGGCCCGCCCTTCCAGCCGATCGATGTGGACTGCTCGGCCTTCG
Source organism: Sphingobium sp. (assembly GCA_013911745.1). Taxonomy (GTDB): domain Bacteria; phylum Pseudomonadota; class Alphaproteobacteria; order Sphingomonadales; family Sphingomonadaceae; genus Sphingobium; species Sphingobium olei. The sequence goes on from JACESO010000021.1 coordinate 18,498, forward strand.
GGGAGCTTGCCGCGGCGACCGCCATCGGCGTCGTTGCAGCCGGCGGCATCGGCGCTGCGGTCGGCGTTGTCGTGCCGGCGCCGTTCAGCCGCGCCTCCAGCCGGTCCACCTGTGCCTTCAGGGCCGCGATCTGCGCGCGCATCGCCGCGGCTTCCGTCGCGTCGATCGTCTGCGCCATGGCCGAAGCCGGAAGGATGGCGAGCGCCAACGCGGTGCCTTTGGCCAGTCGTGAACGGAGCGTCATCTGCTTTCCCTTTGCTGCTCCGCGCCGCCAATATGAATCTTTAGTTACGCCTAAGCGTCTTTTATATGTCTATTTTGTTACAACGCGCTGGATGCGATCGACGGTTGGCGCGCGCGCGATCGCGGGCTAATCCTGACGCTGGAATGACCATTTCCTCTCTTCTCCGCGTCCCACGCCGCCTGACAAGGATCGGGGCGCTGATCGCGCTTCTGGTGGGCGGCTGCTCGGACGAGGGGCGCGGGCCGGTCGCCGTCAGCGTGATCGGCGATCGTGACGACCTCGCGCGCCCCCTCCAGAATCTGCCCGATCCCGCCGCCAAGCTGATGCTGGAAGCGACGGCGCAGGGCCTCGTCGCGTTCGACGCCAGCGGCGACATCCTGCCCGCACTCGCCCAGCGCTGGATCGTGGAGGATGACGGGCGCAGCTACATCTTTCGCCTGCGCCGCGCCTTCTGGGCGGACGGAACCCGCGTCACGGCGCCGGATGTCGCGCGGATGCTGATGGCGCGGATCGTAATGCTGCGGCGGCTCGATCCCAACGGGCCGTTCGACGCGGTCGAGGCCGTGGTCCCGATGACGGGCGAAGTGGTGGAGGTCCGGCTCGCGGCTTCCCGCCCCTATGTGCTGCAGATGCTGGCCCAGCCGCAAATGGCGCTGCTGTCGCGCGAAGGCGGCACTGGCCCCTATCGTCCCGTCACGCAGGGCAACCGCCTGGTCCTGACGCCGGTCGACCGCAGCAGCGGCGACGATGGCGGCAACGACCAGCCGGTGCCCGAATGGCAGACCCGTCTGCTGCGCGCGGAAAGGCCGGCGCTCGCCATCATCCGCTTCCGCGAAGGCGACGCCGCGCTGGTGCTGGGCGGCCGCTATTCCGACCTTCCTTTCCTGGTCCCGGCTGGCATCGACCGCGACGATGTGCGGGTCGATCCGGTACGCGGTCTTCTGGGGCTCGCGATCACCGGCTCGGGCAAGCTGCTGGACGACGACAATGTGCGCGCGGCGATCAACATGGCGATCGACCGCAGCCAGTTGCCCGCCGTATTCCCTCTGGGCGGCTGGGCCACCAGCGAGCGCATCCTGCCCGACCAGATGGACCTTCCGCGCCCGCCGACCGATCCGGCCTGGTCCGCCCTCCCGCTGGAGGACCGGCAGGCGCAGGCGCGCGCCAGTATCACCCGCTGGCGCGCGGACAATGGCGATCCGCCGCCGCTCCGCATCGCGCTCCCGCAAGGCCCCGGATCGACCCTGCTCTTCGGCCTGCTGGCGCGCGACCTGGGCATGATTGGCCTTACCATCGAGCGAGTAAGCATGCGGGCAGCGGCGGACCTGAGGCTGGTGGACGAAGTCGCCGCCTATGACAGCGTCGTCTGGTATCTCGGGCGGGTCGGCTGCGCGCGAAAGGTGCATTGCAGCGATCTTGCCGACGCTCAGCTTCAGGCGGCCAGCCTCGCCAGCAACGCGGGCGAGCGCATGGCGCGCATCGCCGAGGCGGAGGCGCTGATGGTGGCGCATAATGGCTATATCCCGCTGGGCGCGCCGGTGCGCTGGTCGCTTGTGTCCAAGCGCCTCAGCGGCTTTCAGCCTTCCCCGCGTGCGCGGCACCCATTGAACCATCTCTTCCGCAGCACCAACTAACTGTCTCAAGGAGACAGATGGATGGCGATTTCGCAGGATCAGTTCGACCGCATCGTGCGCGACATGCCGGGCTTCGGCCGCGATCCCGCTTCGGTGCGCCGCCGGATCGAGGCGATGGAGCAGATGCTGGAGGGGCTGTTCGTCATTCCCGGCACCACGCGGCGCGTCGGGCTCGACAGCCTCGTTGGCCTCGTCCCCGTTGTCGGCGATATCGCGACAGCGGCCATGGGCGCGTGGATCGTATGGGAAGCCCGCAACCTCGGCATGTCGAAATGGCAGATCACCCGCATGGCCGCCAATGTCGGCTTCGACACGCTGATCGGCGCCATCCCGTTCGCGGGTGACGCCTTCGACTTCTTCTTCAAGTCGAACAGCAAGAATCTGCGCATCATCCGCAAGCATCTCGACCGCCACCATCCTTCGACGGTGACGATCGACGCCTAGCCCTTCGGCACGATCCGTATGCGGGTGGCGTCGTTGACCCCGCCCTGATGCGCCGGGCAGCGACTGTAGCGCAGCTTGCGGTCCATGCAGACCCACACTTCGCTCAGCGTCCCTTCGCGCGAGACGTTGAGGCGCATCATGTCGGCGCTCATGCCCTTGTTCGCAGCCGCGAAGGCCGTGGCGAACTCGCGCGCGGACAGCGTCGGCCGCGCCGCCAGTTCCTGCATGTCGGGGTAACGTAGCGCCTGATACAGCTTGCGCGACAAGGCGAGGAATTTGGTCGGCGTCGTCGGCAGGCAGGTGCCGTGCTTCACCCATTCATGCTGGATGAGCTGGACGGACGGCACGGCGCACAGATGATCGCGCACCACCTTGCGCGGCAGCACCGGAGCGGGCTTGCAATATTGCGGCCAGTCCTTGCCATAGCCGTCGGGCCAGAGGCCGTGCAGCGTGAAGCCGAAAACATTGCCCGACCGGCACTGGAAATCATCCTTCGCCCCGCCCTTCGACCGCGCGCAATAGTCGGGCGACCAGCTGACCGCGAGCGTATAGCTGCCGATGGGCAGGACGCGCTTGGGCTCCTGCTCGGTCGGTCCTTCCACCACGGGCCGGGGGATGACGCCCGGCAGACGGCACTGGCCCGCCTGCGCCAGGGCGGCGTTCGGCGCCGCCTGCGCCAGCACGGGCAGCAAGATCTTAAGCATAGGCGAAATCCAGTCCGATGTCAGCGGCGGGCGCCGATTGGGTGAGGCGTCCGACGCTGATATAGGTCACGCCCGTTTCCGCCTTCGCGCGGATCGTCTCCAGCGTCACGCCGCCCGAAGCCTCGGTCGGCACGCGTCCGCCGACCAGCGTCACCGCGCCGCGCAAAGCCGGTGCGTCCATATTGTCGAGCAGCAGGTGGGTGGCTCCGGCGGCGAGCGCGGGTTCGATCTGGTCGATCCGGTCGACCTCGACGATGATCCGCTCCACCCCGGCGGCAACGGCGCGGCGCACCGCTTCCTCGACGGAGCCCGCGACCGCGACATGATTGTCCTTGATCATCGCCGCGTCCCACAGGCCCATGCGATGGTTGGTCGCCCCGCCCATACGCGTCGCATATTTCTCCAGTATGCGGAGTCCGGGGATGGTCTTGCGCGTGTCCAGCAGGGTCGCGCCCGTTCCCAGAATCGCGTCTACATAGGCGCGGGTCATGGTGGCGATGCCCGTCAGATGCTGCACCGTGTTGAGCGCCGACCGCTCCGCCGTCAGCATTGCCCGCGCCCGGCCACGGATGCGCATCAGGTCGGTCCCCGCCTCCACCCTCTCGCCGTCCCGATGCAACTGCTCGATCTCCACCTGCGGATCGAGTGCGCGAAAAAAGGCGATGGCGATCGGCAAGCCCGCCAGCGTCACTGCGTCGCGGCTGTCCATCACCCCTTCGAACATCGCGTCGGCGGGAATCACCGCCTCGCTGGTCACGTCCCGGCCATCCGGGCCAAGATCTTCGGCGAGCGTAGCGGCGACGAAGGCGTCGATGTCGAACCCGGAAAGCGTGAACGTCACCGGATCAGGTCCGCGCGCCAACGTCGCCCTGTCCCACAGTTCCGCTCGCCATTTCCAGCATCCGGTCGAGGCTCTTCTTCGCCTGCAACCGCAGCCCTTCTTCCATTTCGATCCGCGGCTGCAGGTCGCGCAAGGCGAGATACAGCTTCTCCATCGTGTTGAGCGCCATATAGGGGCAGATATTGCAGTTGCAGTTGCCGTCCGCGCCGGGCGCGCCGATGAACTGCTTGTGCGGCACGCTTTTACGCATCTGGTGGATGATGTGCGGTTCGGTCGCGACGATCAGCGTGTCGCCCGGCATCGTCTTGGCGAAGTCCAGGATGCCGCTGGTCGACCCGACATAATCGGCATGATCGACGATATAGGGCGGACATTCGGGATGCGCTGCCACGGGCGCGCCGGGATGCTGCGCCTTCAGCTTCAGCAGCTCGGTCTCACTGAACGCCTCATGGACGATGCACACGCCCGGCCACAACAGCATGTCGCGATCGAACTTGCGCTTCAAATATCCGCCCAGATGCTTGTCGGGGCCGAAGATGATCTTCTGGTCCTTTGGGATTTGCGCGAGGATCTTTTCCGCCGAAGAGGACGTGACGATGATGTCACTGAGCGCCTTCACTTCGGCCGAGCAGTTGATGTAGCTCAAGGCGATATGATCGGGATGCGCCTCGCGGAACGCCTTGAACTGCGCGGGCGGGCAGCTGTCCTCAAGGCTGCAGCCCGCGTCCATGTCCGGCAGCACCACGATCTTTTCGGGCGACAATATCTTTGCCGTCTCCGCCATGAAGCGCACGCCGCAAAAGGCGATGACGTCCGCGTCCGTTTCCGCCGCCTTGCGCGACAGCTCCAGGGAGTCGCCCACGAAATCGGACAGATCCTGAATCTCGGGCGTCTGATAATAATGGCCCAGGATCACGGCGTTGCGCTCCTTGCGCAGCCGGTCGATCTCCGCGCGCAGGTCCAACCCCTGCAACGATCCGCCTATGCCGCCGCGTGCGTCCACCCTGTCGTCTCCGTCTCGCTTCTTGTGATCGCGCAGATAGGCCGGAGCGCTCCCAGGATCAAGGAGACACGATCAAGGAGACACGATCAAGGACGCAGGATCAAGGCTGTTGGGGCCAATAGCCATGGAGCGGCCGCGCCGCACCCGGCGTCCCGCCAGTCACGGCGTCACCGATGGCCCTGCCCACCGGACTGAAGGCAATGCCTTCCGCGGCCAGCTGGCCGCCGACCAGCAGGCCCAGGCCCCATTTATAGGCGGGATGGACGCGGCCAATCCGGCGCTTGTCACGGCGCATCCCGGCAAGGATGAACAGGGACGGAAAGATCACCGCCGCAGTCCACCAGGCGACCGGCATCAGCAGCGGCATCGGTAGCAGCCGGCCGAACCCCGGCCCGGTGATCGACGCCATGGCGCAGAACATCAGCCGATTGTGCCAGTCCGTGCTCCGGCGCAGGCTGATCGCCCAGAAAACGATGCCGGCGAAGGTCAGTATCCCAACCGGATTGCCGATCAGGAATTCGTCGCGGGCGAAGAAGAAGGGGCCGCCACTGGCCCGGATGGAAAAGAGGGTGATCGCCGTGCCCAGCCCCACCATCGCCGGCACCCACGCCAGCGCCAACCAGCCCAGCCGCTTGTGGAGCGCTCTCGATCCCGTCGCGGCGAGGCCAGTCTGCAACAGGTACAGCACCACCCAGCCGAAGAAGGTCACGGCATGGACATGAAAGAGGATCGGCGAATTGAAACTGGAGCGATGGAAGAGGATGTTGGTCGAAAATCCTGCCACCAGCACCAGCGCCATGATGCAGGCACTGGTGAAGAAGAAACGATGTTCCCGGTTAAAGGCGACTTCCGCCGCCGATGCCTGCGTCGCCATGATGTCCCCCGCGCGCTTTCCTGCTGGGTGGACGGATATCATCGTTGGCGGTGCAGCGTCAATTTGACGCCACCCTCTGCCTATTTATGCTTTTCCAGCACTTCGTTGATCGGCGTCGTCACGTCCCATCGCTCGCGATTATCCCCGCGCCGCTCGGGCGGAAAAGTCACCAGCACGCGCGCGTCGCCATAGCCCATGGCACCCAGCGGCGCGGCCATGATCTTCGCCACGGCGGCGCGACCATATTCGCGCGCCTGCGCCATGCGTTCGGGCGAGGTGGCGGACGCCTGCGCCCGCGCCTGCGCATGAGCGGACGCGCGCCGGCTCAGTTCCTCGCCCGCCTGGCGGGTGACGAACACCCCGTTGGTGCGCACCAGCGTCCGCCGGCTTTCATCGACATTGGGCTTGCCCGGCTTCACATCCGGCGCGTTGACGATCAGCGTCTGCGTTTGCGCATTCCATTCCAGATCGCGTGCCGTCAGGCCCGACAGATCGACGAAATAGTCGACCGAATAGGGCATTTTCACCACCTGATCCGATTTCAGCAGGCCGAAACCGCGTACATCCTGCGCCGTGCTCTGGATCGTTCCGCTGAGTTGCGACACGCGCAGGCTGCTCGTACCGCCGATCTTCTCGGCAATGATCTTCGTCACCGCCGACCCGTCATCCTCGACGCTCACCACATAGTCGCGATTGTAGCGCTGCCACCCGACCAGCATCGCCCCGCCTATGCTAAGGATCAGCAGCGCCGCCAGGATCGGCCCGGCATAGCGTTTCAGCGCATCCGCCATTGCCCGTCCCCGGCGGTCGTGACCACACCCCGGCCATTGAGGTCGATGAGGTGTGCCAACACCGACCGGCCGGCCGCGCCATGCAGGCGGGGATCGACGCCCTTGTACATCTCCGCGACCATGTCGGGGATCGCGCCTTCGCCGTTCCGCTCCAGGAAGCGCAAAATCTGGCCCTCGCGCTGCTTGCGATGGCCCATCATGCCGCGGACCAGCCGCTGCGGATTGTCGATCGGATCGCCATGGGCGGGATAGTAGATCGCATCCTCCCTATCCAACAGCCGCTGCATCGACGCCATATAGTCGGTCATGTCGCCGTCGGGCGGCGATATCACGCTGGTCGACCAGCCCATCACATGATCGCCGGTGAACAGCGCCCGCTCCTGCCGCAATGCGAAGCAGAGATGATTGGACGTATGGCCCGGCGTCGCCACCGCCTCCAGCGTCCAGCCCGACCCGGCCACCGTTTCCCCGTCGCCCAGCACGCGATCTGGACGATAATCAGCGTCGAAGGCGGCATCGGCGCGCGGGCCGTCATCCTCCAGCGTCAACGGCGCGCAACCCACGACCGGCGCACCCGTGGCCTTGCTCAAGGAACGTGCGGCGGGACTATGGTCGCGATGGGTGTGGGTGCAGAGGATCGCGACCACCCGCCGCCCGGCTATGGCAGCACTTAGCGCCGCCAGATGATCCGCATCGTCCGGGCCGGGATCGATGACGGCCAGATCGTCCGTCCCCACCAGATAGGTCTGCGTGCCGGTGTAGGTGAAGGGCGACGGGTTCGGGGCCAGCACGCGATGAACGAGGGGAGAGAGCGACGTCAGGATGCCGGTCGGCAGATCGGCCGGATCGAAGGGTGTTGCCATGCGTCCCATGTGCCCATTTGGCCGCGAAATTCAAGATGAAGGGTTAGCAGTGGCAGGCCGTGGCGCAGCGCTTTTGCTATTCTGCGCCGCCTGTGCTACATAATGCGGGCTATAGTCGCAAATCGACGGTCTTCGGCGCTTTGCTGCTCCCTCTTCCTTCTTTCCCTGCCCCTTTAGCGAACCGGCGCGTCCACACGGGATGCGTCGCGCAGAAAGAAAGGACGCTCATCATGAGCAGCATTACCGGCACCGTCAAATTCTTCAACGCGGACAAGGGCTATGGATTCATCGCCCCCGACAATGGCGGCTCCGACGCCTTCGTGCATATCAGCGCGGTGGAACGCGCCGGCCTCGCCACCCTGCGGGAAAAGGACCGCGTGTCCTATGACCTGGAACAGGACAAGCGCGGCAAGATGGCGGCCGTCAACATCGCCCACGCCGAATAATCGCGCTGGCGGCCGGCTTTGCAGCCGGTCGCCCTCGCCCACCCTATCGGCACAGGAGGCCACGCTGGCTAATCCCGACTACCGGGCGCTCGCCGCCCAGGCCCATAGCGACGCGGAATCCGCGACGCTCGACAATGTGCGCGACCGTTTCCTCCGCGCGGAATCCGCCTGGCTGACGATGGCGCGGCGGCAGGACGCGACCGACGCCGCCCGCGCCCGCCGTGACGCGGAAACGCACGCCCGCAATCCCACCGTCCCCGAAGAGGGCTGATCCGCTTCGCCCTGTCCTAGTAGCGCCCGGCTTGCTAGGCTCCGGCCCATGCTCGCCCGCGACCCCTCGTCCTTCCGCCTGTGTGCCTTTCGCACCAATATTTCCTACCGGCGCATCAAAAAGTCGATTTCTACGAGAAATATGCGAAGTTAAGCGCACGATGTCCTACAATGCCCCCGCCCTAATCGAACGCTGGCGCGCGCATCTGGCGCTGGACCGGCGGCGATCGACCCACACGGTCCGCGCCTATGTCGCGACAGCGGAGCGGCTGATCGCCTTTCTCGAAGAGCATCGCGGCGAACCCATGACCGACGCGCTGCTCGCCACGCTCGACCAAGCCGATCTGCGCGCTTTCCTCACGCGCCGGCGGCTGGACGGGATCGGCAACCTGTCCGCCGCCCGCGAGCTTTCGGCCGTGCGCGGCTTCCTGAAATTCACAGGTGGCGAGGACGCCCGCGTTCCGCAGTTGAAGGGGCCACGCGTCAAGCGCGGCCTTCCCCGCCCCGTCTCGCCCGACGAAGCCGTCGCGCTGGCCGGGGACATTGCGGAAACCGCGCGCGAAGGGTGGATAGGCGCGCGCGATTGGGCGGTGCTGCTGCTGCTCTACGGCGCGGGCCTGCGCATTGGCGAGGCGATGGGCCTTACCGGCGAGGTGCTGCCGCTCGGCGACACACTGCGCGTCACGGGCAAGCGCAACAAGACGCGCATCGTGCCCCTGCTCCCGCAGGTGCGCGCAGCGGTCGAGGCCTATGTCGACCAATGTCCTTGGCCCACGGCCCGCGACGAACCGCTCTTCCGCGGCGCGCGGGGCGGCCCTTTGTCCCCCGCCCTCATCCGCCGCGCGGTGCAGGGTGCGCGCGGCCGCCTTGGCCTCTCCGAACGCACCACGCCTCATGCGCTCCGCCATAGCTTCGCCACGCATCTGCTGGCGCGCGGCGCGGACCTGCGCTCGCTCCAGGAACTGCTGGGCCATGCCAGCTTGTCCTCGACCCAGATCTATACGCAGGTCGACGCCGCGCACCTGCTCGACATCTACCGCAACGCCCATCCCCGCGCCTGATCAACGTTCAGGCTTGGCCTCGCCGCGCGGCTTCCATGTCGCCAGCCGCCACAGATAGAGAATCACTGCGGCAACGACGCAGATGGTCGCCGCCGGTCCCACATATCTGTCGATCTCGCTGAAATTACGACCCAACAAATAGCCGGCATAAGCCAGGACGATGTTCCAGATCAGCGCCCCTCCGGCCGTCCACAGCAAGAAGCGGAGATGCCCCATACGAAACAGCCCGGCGGGCAGCGAGATCATCGTCCGGAATGCCGGCAGAAATCGAAAGACGAACACGACGATCTGTCCATATTTGCCGAACAGCCGGTCCAGCGCCTGCACGTCCCGCCACTCCAGCGTCGCCCAGCGGCCGTAGCGCTCCACCAGTGGCTTCAACCGCTCGAAGCCCAGCAGATGCCCTACCAGATACCAGAAATAATTGCCGATGGTGGTCCCCACCGTCCCCGCGAGCAGCAGCCATTCCATCGCCATCCGCCCCTGGCCGACGCGAATGCCGCCGATCCCCATGATGAGTTCGGACGGAATGGGCGGAAAGACGTTTTCCAGCACCATCAGCAGCCCGATGCCCCAATAGCCGCCGGCGTCGATCAGGCGCAGCACCCAGTCGGTCATGCTTTATGGCTCACTGGCAGAAGGGAATGGAGGCGATCACGCGACAACAACGCGCAACCGCCCGCTCCGTTCAGTCGGCTGCCCGTTCCGCCAGCCGCGCATCGATCGCGTCCCAGATCATGCCGCCCGTGTCCGTCCCGTCGAAGGCGTCGATCGACACGATCCCGGTGGGCGACGTCACGTTGATCTCCGTCAGCCACTCGCCGCCGATCACGTCGATGCCCACGAACAGCAACCCGCGGCGCTTGAGTTCCGGTCCCAGCGCAGCGCAAATCTCGCGCTCCTTGTCGGTCAGCTCGGTCTTCGCTGCCGATCCGCCCACCGCCAGGTTGGACCGGATTTCCCCCTTGCCAGGGATGCGATTGACCGCACCCGCGACCTCCCCGTCCACCAGCACGATCCGCTTGTCGCCTTCCGCGACGCCCGGAATGAAGGCCTGCACCATGAAGGGTTCGACCCAGCTCGCCTTGAACAGTTCGACCAGCGAGGCCAGGTTGGCGCCATTGCGACCGACATGGAACACCGCCACGCCGCCATTGCCATAGAGCGGCTTCACCACGATCTCGCCATGCTGCTCCAGGAAGCTCCGCACTTGCGAGAGGTCGCGGGTGATCATCGTCGGCGGCATGAACCGGGCATAGTCCAGCACGAACAGCTTTTCGGGCGCGTTGCGTACGCTCGCCGGATCGTTCACCACCAGCGTCTCGGACTGCACCCGCTCCAGCAGATGGGTGGCCGTGATATAGCTGAGGTCGAAGGGCGGATCCTGCCGCATCAGCACCACGTCCACATCGCGGCCCAGGTCCAGCATCTCTTCCGGGCCGAAGGCAAAATGATCGCCTACCACCTTCTGCACCTTCACCGGACGCGCCTTTGCCAGCACGCGGCTGTCGCGGAAGGTGAGATCGGGCGCGAGATAATGGTACAGCCTGTGCCCCCGCGCCTGCCCCGCCAGCATGATGTGAAAGGTGGAATCGCCTGCGATCTTGATCCCTTCCATCGGGTCCATCTGCACAGCGACGGTCAGCGGGTTGAATGTGGTCATGCGCTCGGCATCCTTCCTTATCCGTTCCGGAAATGTTGGGATCACCCCCCATGCCAGACGTTCGCCAGATGGCGCGGCGGGCGGCCGGGTGCAAGGAGGATCACGTCAATCCGCATGTCATCACCCGCTTTAGCAAGGTCGTGCCAGAGGATTTCGGCCGCGGCGGCGACCCGCGCCAGCCGCCGCTCATCGATGGCGAGGTCAAGCTCCGCCGCGCTACCCCGCGCCTTCACCTCGACGAAAGCCAGCATCGTGCCCTTTCGCGCGACCAGATCGACCTCTCCGGCAGGTGTGCGCAGCCGCCGCCCCACGATCTGCCAGCCCTTGAGGCGCAACCACCAGGCGGCGATGCGTTCGGCCTGCCGCCCGCGCTTTTCCGCCGCCTGCTTCTTCATCCCTTCAGTTCCATCGCCCGGTCATACAGGGCGCGGCGATCGAGCCCGAGCTTCTTTGCCACCTCGCCGGCCGCCTTCGAAACCGGCAGCCGGGTCAGCGCCTCGCGCAGCGCCGCGTCGGCATCCTCGGCGCTGGCCGGCGGCGCGTCTCCTGGCGGGCCGACCGTCACCACGATCTCGCCCTTTGGCGGAGCGTCGGCATAGCGCGCCGACAGCTGCAACAGCGTCCCCGTCGCCGTTTCCTCGAACGCCTTGCTGATCTCCCGGCTGACGGCCGCATCCCGGTCGCCCAGATGCGCCGCCATGGCCGACAGGCTTTCCGACAAGCGCGGCCCGCTTTCGTAAAAGACCAGCGTGGCGCGCAGCGCGGCGACTTCGTCCAGCGCATCGCCGCGCGCCTTTGCCTTGGCCGGCAGGAATCCCATGAACAGGAAACGATCGGTAGGAAGCCCCGACAGCGTCAGCGCCGCGATCGCCGCGCTGGGGCCGGGCAGCGTCGTCACCCTGCGCCCTGCCGCCCTTGCATCGCGCACCAGCTTGTAGCCGGGATCGGAAATCAGCGGAGTGCCGGCATCCGAAAGCAGCGCGACCGATTCGCCCACCATTCGATCGATCAGGCGCTGGCGCACCGCTTCGGCACTATGGTCGTGATAAGGGACCATCGGCCGGTCCGACCCGGCATGGCGCAGCAGCCGCGCGCTGACCCGCGTATCTTCGACCGCCACCACGTCCGCCCGGCGCAATATGTCGGCCGCGCGGGGCGTCAGGTCTCCAAGGTTGCCGATCGGCCCCGCGACGATGTAAAGCCCCGGCTCAAGAGGTTCTATTTCCATAAGGACGCCAGATGACAGAGACGGATGCCCCCCGGCAAGCAGATGTGTTCGCTTGGGCGAAGCGAAGCGCGCGCATCGCCTTCGCCGCCAGCGCGCTGGCGCTCGCCGCCTGTCAGTCCATCGTGCCAAAGGGACAGGCGCCGACCGCCCCCACTGCGCCCACCCGACCCAGTGGCCCGGAGGTGGTGCAGGGCCTTCCGACCGACACGGCGCGGCATCGTGTCGCGCTGCTGGTGCCGACCACCGGCCCCAATGCGGGCGTGGGCCAGTCGATCGCCAACGCCACCACGCTGGCCCTGATGGATACCAAGACCGACAAGGTGCGCATCACCACCTACGACACCGCCACCGGCGCAGCCGGTGCCGCGTCGCGCGCGCTGGCCGACGGCAACCGCCTGATCCTCGGCCCGCTGCTGGCGGAAGATGCGCGGATCGTCGGACCGATCGCCGCGCGCGCCAATGTACCGGTCATCAGCTTCTCCAACGACGCCAGCATCGCGGGCGAAGGCGTCTATGCGATGGGCTATAATCCCGGCCAGTCGATCGAGCGGGTGGTCAGCTTCGCCCGGGAAAAAGGGTTGAGCCGCTTCGGCGCGCTGGTGCCGCGCGGCGTCTATGGCGAACGGTCGGGCAACGCCCTGCTGCGCGCCGTCGAGCAGGCCGGAGGAACGGTCGTGTCGTTGCAGACATTCGACCGCAGCCCTGCGTCCATCACCGCCGCGGTCAAGAAGTTGCAGGCATCCTCCAGCTACGACGCTCTGCTGATTGCCGACAGCGGTCGCGTGGCGATCCAGATCGCGCCTATCGTCCGGAAGAATGGCGGAGCAAGCGCGCGGTTGCTGGGCACCGAATTGTGGAATGCCGACACCTCGCTCGCGGCGAGCCCAGTGCTGCGCGGCGCATGGTTCGCCAGCGTGTCAGATGGTCTCTACCGGCAGCTCGCGACCAAATATCGCGCCCGCTACGGCACCGCGCCGTTCCGGTTGTCGTCGCTGGGCTATGATTCGGTGCTGCTGACGGTTCGGATCGCGCAGGACTGGCGGCCCGGAACCCCCTTCCCCGTCGCCCGACTGCGGGACGCGGGCGGCTTTTCCGGCATCGACGGGGCGTTCCGCTTCGGCCGCAGCGGCGTCGCGGAACGTGCGCTGGAAGTGAACGAAGTGGGCGCCGGCACCTTCAGCATCGTCGATCCCGCGCCGCGCGGCTTCGGCGAGTGAGTTAAGGCCGGGCAGGCTGAACGCCCGCCCGACCCTTTCGATCAGAAGCGAACGCGCACCCCGCCATAGGCGGACCGGCCGTAGGTGCTGTAGCCAAAGGCCGTCGCATAATCCTCATCGAACAGATTATCGATCCGGCCATAAACTTCCAGATGCTCGCCGATCGGCAGCGACGCACGGATGCCTGCCAGCGCATAGCCATCGAGTCGGCGGGTATTGGCGGCATTGTCGAAACTGTCGCCGACCATGGTGATCGTCGCGCCAGTCGACAGGCCGAAGGACCAGACATAGTCGGCCGACACGCTCACCTGATTGACGGCGCGACGGGCGAGCCGGTTGCCAAAGGTCGCCGATCCCGCCGAACGATCGCGGGCGTCGATATAGCTGTAGCTGCCCGTCACCGTCAGCGCGTCCACAGGCCGCAGCGCTATCGACGCTTCCACGCCCTTGGCGCGCGTACGGTCGATATTGCCATAGGTGAAGGTGGCGTTGTCGTAATTGATCTGATCGCGCGTGTCCCGGCGGAAGGCAGTGAGCGATACGGTCGCGCGACCGCCGTCCAGGCTCTGATCGAACCCGATGTCATAGCTTTTGGACCGTTCGGGGCGCAGCGCCGCATTGCCGCTGAACGTGTCGTAAAGCTGGTAGAGCGACGGCGCCTTGAACCCTTCGCCATAGCTCAGGCGGACATTGGTCGCACCCGCATTCGGCGTATAATTGGCGTTGGTGCCGAACGTGGTCGCGCCGCCGAACTGGCTGTGATCGTCATGACGCACACCGCCGGTTATCGCGAGGCCCGCGAAGGGCTTCAGGATCGCAAGGCCATAGACGCTGTCGATGTTGATCCGTGCGGCGTCGGCCGATCCGAAGCCGAAAAAGTCATAATCGGGCCGTTCATGCTCATAGCCGACGATGAACCGCGCCGCATCGACGGGAGCGTAGACCCCCTCATATTCGAAGCGCAGGTTCGTGCCCTTATAGCCATAGTCCGGATCGGTCCCACGCACGAAATAATAGTCGCGGTCGTTGCGCAGATAGGTGACGGCGGCGCGATTGGTCAGCTTGCCGTCCAGCAGGGCAAGGTTCAGCCCGGCATAACCCACATATTGATCCAGCTTCGACACGTCGCTGCTGTCGGCCGGCGCGCCGAAGAAGCTGTCATAATCAAGGTCGGCATGGATGTAGTAGCCGCGCAGGTCCAGGCTCAGCGCGTCGCTGAATTTCAGCTTCAACCTGGCGTTGGTGGCGATATTCTCATAACCGTCGCGCTCGGTCCCGCCGGCGGCAGACGAGATGCCGTCCGTGCGGAAATAGGCCGCGCCGACGCCGCCGGAGGCGATCCCGCTGGTTGCCGATACGTCCGCCTTTGCGTTGACGGTGTCGCTATAGCCATATTCGGCGGACGCATTCGCCCCAAAGCCTTCCAACGGCGCGCCGGTCATGATGTTGACCACGCCGCCGATCGCCTGGCTGCCATAGACCACCGAATTCGATCCGCGCAGCACCTCGATCCGGCGGATATTGCCGGTCAGTAGCGGACCGAAATCATAGCCATCGCCAATACCGCTGGGATCATTGACCTTCACGCCGTCGATCAGCACCAGCGTCTGGGTCGTTTCCGCCCCGCGCAGCGACACGCCGGTCGCGCTGCCGACAGAGCCTGTCCGGTTGAAGCGGACGCCCGGCGTCGTAGCCAGCAGATCCACGACGTCGATCGCCTGCCGCGTCTTGATCGTATCGGCGTCGATGACGGTGATCGCTTGGCCCACTTCGTCGCGCGGCTGTTCTATGCCGGAAGCCGTCACGACAATCTCGTCATCCTGCGCCAATGCAGGCGCCGCGATGAGCAGCGCTGCGAGTGAAATTCCCCATTTTATCATGTTCATTGCCCTGAGCGTCAAAGCGACTGGTCAAGGCCGGAGCGTCCGCGCGAGCGGTCATGCCAGGCGAAGGGCGACGCCTCATGTCCCCGCGCGCGTCACGATGCGGCTCCGGCCGCATGGCGTCGCTCGACGGAAAACCACCGTGCCCCGGCCATCCCCTGGACCAGAGCAAGAGCGACCATGCGCCGGCAGGTCTCCTGGCTTGCGGGTCGTCGCGATGATGCTGCGGCCTTCCCGAACCGAAAGGTCCAGTGGCCAGCCCGTAAGGGGCCATGGCGCATCATGCTCGCCGCTCACAGTTGCAGGGACAGCCGTGGAATAGGGGACAAACGCCCCTCACCACATTCCCGTTTTCAGCCCTCGATGGGGCACCGGCGCGAGTCAGCGCGGCAGCTCAAAGCCGCCGCGTCCGCGCCCTTAGGCGAATGGGTGCTCAAAGCCAAGTGTCTCAACGCAGGTCGGCGCCCCGCGCGAGCATGGCGTCTGCCCGCGCCAGCACAACCAATGGCAGGCCCGCCTGTTCCGCACGCTCCACGGCGAGGCGGGTCGGCGCTGAGATGGTGACGAGCATCGGACAGTCGGCCAGCGCGGCCTTTTCGACCAGCTCGTAGGAGCAGCGCGACGACAGCAAAGCAAATCCACCATTCCACCCGACGCCGGCTGCGCGCATGGCGCCGATCAGCTTGTCGAAGGCATTATGTCGGCCGACATCCTCCCGCACCAGCCGGATGGCGCCCTGAGCATCGACCAGCGCGGCGGCATGGGCAGCGCCCGTCGCACGCCCGAGCGGCTGATGATCGTCTAGCGCGCCGAGAGCTCGAAAAATAGCGGCGCGATCCGCGCGGCTGCGGTTCGTCACCCGCGGCAGCGGCCGCATCGCCTGCTCCAGATTTTCGATGCCACACAAGCCGCAGGACGAATCCGTGGCGCGATGCCGCACGCGTTCCAGCAGTGTCGGAGTGCGTTCCGGCGACAGGGTGGCGCGTGCCACCACACCGCCCGCCACGGGATGCAGATCGACGTCCAAAAGCCGCTCCTCCGGTCCGGCCAGCCGTTCGGACAGCGCGAAGCCATTCACCAGGTCGGCAAGATCGGCAGGCGTTGCCATCAGTACGGCATATCCGACGCCATTAAACTCGATCGCGACCGGTCTTTCCTCGGCCAGGGGGCGGTCGACCGGCTCGGTCCCGCCGTCCGGCGTCAGCCGCTCCAGTCGCAACAGCGCAAAGGCATCGTCGGGCTTGTGCATCGCCCCCGCTATAGGCAGGGACGGAGGACAGGGACAGGGGTCGGAACGAGACGGATGCGGATATTGGGCGCGATCCTCGCTGGCGGGCGGTCCAGCCGCTTCGGCAGCGACAAGGCGGCGGCTTTGATGCCGGATGGCCGTACCCTGATTGCCCACGCCATCGCCTCTCTGCAACCCCATGTGGAAGCGGTCGTGATCTGCGGTCGCACGGGTGGTCTGCCAGATCGTCCCATGCCCGACATGGGGCCGCTGGGTGGGCTCAACGCAGCCCTCCATCACGCCTGGAAGAATGGGTTTGAGGGCGTGCTGACGACCGGATGCGACATGCCGGTCTATCCTGCGCACCTGCTCGATGCGCTTGTCGGCGATCGCGCGGCCATCGTCGACGGGCAACCCCTGATCGGCTGGTGGCCGGCCTCTCTGGCGCCTGTGCTGGACCGGCATCTGGCGGACGAAAACAGCCGGTCGATCCGGGGCTGGCTGGGACGGATCGACGGCCGGCTGGTCGACGCGCCGGGTCTGTCCCTGCCCAACATCAACCGGCCAGAGGATCTGAAGCGCATCTGACGGTTCGGCGGGGGTGACCGCCTCCGCCCTAGTGCGCTGCTGAGGTGTCTACGTCCGAGCGCGGCTTGGGAGCGATCCACACGATCACGGCGGCCGCGAACAGGATGATCGCCGACAGAAAGAACACATGGTCGACCGCAATGACGATCGCTTCCTGCTCGACCAGGTTGGATATGGTCTGCCGCGCCTGGTCGACCGACAGGCCCATGCCCGTCAGAACCGATTGCGTCTGGTCAGGCTGCAACACGCTTGCCATTTCGTTGCGGGACACGCGCTGGGAATCGCCCCATTCGGTCAAGACGAGGGATGTCGCGATTGCCGTCGCCATCGTCCTGACGAAATTCTGGAGGCCCGCTGCCGATGCGGTCTCGCTCGGCAACACCGATCCCAAGGTCAGCGTGGTCAACGGAATGAAGAAGAAAGGCAGGGCGAAACCCTGGACAAACTGCGGGATCGCCATCGTCCCGAAATCGATACCGCTGGTCCAGTGCGCGCGCACCAGTGACATGAGGCCGATCCAGGCAACGGCGCAAGAAATGAGCAGGCGAGGATCGACCTTGGTCATCATGCGGGCCGCGATGGGCGCTGTGAAAAGCGCCGCCATCGCCGTCAGCGCCGTGACGATGCCTGCCCATGTCGCGGTATAGCCCATCGACATCTGCAACCATTGCGGGATGACGACGATGCTGGCGAAGTAGGAGCCGAAGCAAAGCGACAGCGTGAAAAGGCCGGAACTGAAGCCGACATGGCGGAAGACGCGCAGATCGACGACCGGATGCTCCTCCGTCAATTCCCAGATGATGAAGACAAGGAAACCGATGAACGACATGACCGCGAGCGCCACGATCATCGGGTCGGCGAACCAGTCATGATCGCGCCCGATGTCCAGTACGATCTGGAGACAGCCGATCCAGAAGACCAGCAGGAAAAGGCCCACGCGGTCGATCGGCACCTTGGCAGTCTCGGTTTCGACCGGCCTCAGCAGCGCCTGCGCAGCAAAGACGCACAACGCCGCTATCGGCAGGTTGATGAAGAAGATCCAATGCCAGCTCCAATTATCGCTGATATAGCCGCCGACGATGGGTCCGAGCGCAGGCCCCATCAACGTCGTCATCGCCCACATGCCCATGGCCCTTCCCCGCGTTTCCGGCGGAAAGATGCGCATCAGCAGCGTTTGCGACATCGGCATTATCGGGCCGCCGCAAATGCCCTGACCGATGCGGCAGGCAACCAGCATGCCCAGGGTAGGTGACAGTCCGCACAGCAGCGAGAAGAGGCCGAAACCCGTCATCGCCAGGGTGAAGACGCGTACGACTCCGAACCGCTGCGCAAGCCAGCCGGTAAGCGGAACGCAGATCGCCTCCGCCACCGCGTAGGAAGTGATGATCCACGTCCCCTGATCAGGCG
>JACESO010000022.1 GCA_013911745.1 Sphingobium sp.
CCTTCACCCTGGCCGACTGCGCGTCGGCGTAGAAGAGCGCGGGCGCCGCCGCGCAGTCGGCCAGGGTGAAGGCATCGCCCCCCGCCCACACCCGCCCTTCGATGCGCGACTCGATGAGGGCATAGGCCCTTTCCAGCAAGGCGCGCGCCTGCTCCACCGCCATCGGATCGCGCCGGTCCTCCGGCCGCAGCCGGTCGGCCACCAGCGCCTGCACCGGCGTCATCACATAATTGTCCAACAGCCGGTCCATCAGCCGTACCTCCAGCGCCGCGTCGGGATCGGCGGGGATGGGGCGGAAGGAGCCGGGATCGTGCAGCGCCAGATATTCGATGATGATGCTCGCTTCGGCGACCGTTTCGCCGCGCACCGGATCGCGCAGGATCGGGAACTTCCCCAGCGGCCAGAGCGCCTGCCATTCCGCCGCGGCCGCTTCGTCCGCCAATATCCGCCGCTCGAAGGGCACGCCGCTTTCGTAGAGCGCGACCAGTACCTTCCAGCAATAGGAGGAAAGGGGATGATAATAGAGGATCATAGCGGCTCCATCGGTAGGCATCCCCAAGCCATGGTGTATCGGCAGAATCGGACATGCCGCCTTTTGCGTGGCAAGGCTCAATTTATTTTTTCTTCGCGCAATCCCTCTTGCCTTTTGCAGGGGGCAGGGAAGTCCGCGCGTCGCTGCGCCGCAGCTCGATTAACGGAGTCATTCTGTCGATGAATCGAGTCTCTGAACCGTCATTTACCCTCTTGCGCCTTTGAGCGGCTATGGCACTATCCCTTGTATCGGGTTAACGGGGGTTACCCAATAGATTGTGATCGCAGCGTCAGGACATTATCTTGGCGACCGGACTTTCGTCCCCGCGATACCTTCAGTTGGGCCTTTTTCCGTCCCCCGGGCGGTGCGGTTCATGATAGGATGCGCGGCTCACTCCGCGACCCGCTTGACCGAATCGAACGAAACAGGAACATTCGGGGGCTGCGATGGATTTTCGAGATAGTGGACAAGGTGGCGACGTGGCGACTGTGATGGATGACCTGCTGGAAACGGCCCCGCTGGAAACGGCAAAGAGCAATGCGCCGGCCGCGCCTGCGAAGCCTAGCAAGAAAACGGCGGAAGTCATTTCCTCCTCGGCGATCCAGGCGCGCCGCTTCCATGTGGAGACGGACAGCTCGCGCGACGCGCTGCTGACCGAATTCGGCAAGGACACGCTGAACGATCGCTACCTGCTGCCCGGCGAAAGCTATCAGGATCTCTTCGCCCGCGTCGCCGCCGCCTATGCCGACAATGCCGACCATGCCCAGCGCGTCTACGACTATATCTCGAAGCTCTGGTTCATGCCGGCCACCCCGGTCCTGTCGAACGGCGGCACCGGGCGCGGCCTGCCGATCAGCTGCTACCTCAACAGCGTCGACGACAGCCTGGAAGGCATTGTCGGCACCTGGAACGAGAATGTCTGGCTCGCCTCGCGCGGCGGCGGCATCGGCACCTATTGGGGCAATGTGCGCGGCATCGGCGAGCCGGTGGGCCTCAACGGCAAGACCAGCGGCATCATTCCGTTCGTCCGGGTGATGGATTCGCTGACCCTCGCGATCAGTCAGGGCAGCCTGCGTCGTGGGTCCGCCGCCTGCTATCTCGACATCTCCCACCCGGAGATCGAGGAGTTCCTGGAAATCCGCAAGACCAGCGGCGACTTCAACCGCAAGGCGCTGAACCTGCACCATGGCGTGCTGCTGACCGACGAGTTCATGGAGGCGGTGCGCGACGGCGCGGAATTCAACCTGCGCAGCCCCAAGGACCAGTCGGTGCGCGGCACGGTCAACGCCCGCGCCCTGTTCCAGAAGCTGGTCGAAGTGCGGCTCGCGACCGGCGAGCCCTATATCGTCTTCTCCGACACGGTGAACCGGATGATGCCCAAGCATCATCGCGACCTGGGCCTCAAGGTCTCGACCTCGAACCTTTGTTCGGAAATCACGCTCCCCACCGGGCGCGATCACCTCGGCAACGATCGCACGGCGGTCTGCTGCCTGTCGTCGATGAACCTCGAAACCTGGGACGAGTGGAAGGATCACCCGACCTTCGCGGAAGACATCATGCGCTTCCTCGACAATGTGCTTCAGGACTATATCGACCGCGCCCCGCCCGAAATGGCGCGCGCCAAGTACAGCGCCAGCCGCGAACGCTCGGTGGGCCTGGGCGTCATGGGCTTCCACAGCTTCCTTCAGGCGCGCAACATCCCGTTCGAAGGGGCCATGGCCAAGTCGTGGAACCTTCGCATCTTCAAGCATATCAATGCCAAGGTGAACGAAGCGTCGATGCTGCTGGCGCATGAGCGCGGCCCGTGCCCCGACGCCGCCGATCAGGGCGTGATGGAGCGGTTCAGCTGCAAGATGGCGATCGCGCCCACCGCGTCGATCAGCATCATCTGCGGCGGCACGTCGGCCTGCATCGAGCCGATCCCGGCCAACATCTACACGCACAAGACGCTGTCGGGCAGCTTCGCGGTCAAGAACCCGTACCTCGAAAAGCTGCTGGTCGCCAAGGCCAAGGACAGCACGGCCGTCTGGAACTCCATCCTGGAGCGGGGCGGATCGGTCCAGCATCTCGACTTCCTGACGCCCGAGGAAAAAGACGTGTTCAAGACCAGCTTCGAAATCGACCAGCGCTGGTTGCTCGAACTCGCGGCCGACCGCACACCCTATATCGACCAGGCGCAGTCACTGAACCTGTTCATCCCGGCGGATGTGGAGAAATGGGACCTGCTCATGCTCCATTTCCGCGCGTGGGAACTGGGCATCAAGTCGCTCTACTATCTGCGGTCGAAGTCGGTGCAGCGCGCGGGCTTTGCCGGCGGGGTGGAAGCGGACAACACGATCGACGCCCCCAAGTTCGAAATCGGCGAGACCACCGACTATGATGAATGTCTCGCCTGCCAATAAGCATGGCGCGGTGAGCGGCGCGGCGGAGCGATCCGCCGCGCCTGCCGCCTCATTCTTCCTCTTCGAACGTCACCGCGACGTCGGCATTGGCGCTCAGGCGCACGGTGCCGTCGCTCTCGACCTCCGCGATCAGGCCCTGGCTGATATAGTGATGATGCCCTTCATGGCTGCCCGTAGCGCCCTCGATCTGCGCCCCGCTGTCCTTCTTGGTCAGCTTGATGCGGTCTCCATCGACATGGTCGACGGTGCCCACATGGACGCCGTCGGCGCCGATGACTTCGGCATGTTCCTTGATTTGGCTGAGGTCGACCATCATTGCTCTCCTGTTGCTGAGGGGACGGCGACTGAACGTCCCGCCCTCGGCCCGGTTGCAACCGCCCTTCATTCGTAACGAATTCGCCCGGAGTATCCGTCATGCCTCTTCTCCAAGCCTCCAAGGTCTACAAGCCCTTCGAATATCCCTGGGCCTATGAATATTGGAAGCGCCAGCAGCAGCTCCACTGGCTGCCCGAGGAAGTGCCCCTGGGTGAGGATTGCCGCGACTGGGCGCAGAAGCTCTCCGATCACGAGCGCAACCTGCTCACGCAAATCTTCCGCTTCTTCACCCAGGCGGACGTGGAGGTGCAGGATTGCTACCACGAGAAGTACGGCCGCGTGTTCAAGCCGACCGAGGTCAAGATGATGCTGACCGCGTTCAGCAACATGGAAACGGTGCACATCGCCGCTTACAGCCATCTGCTCGACACGATCGGGATGCCCGAAACCGAATATAGCGCCTTCATGCAGTATAAGGAGATGAAGGACAAACACGACTATCTCGCCCAGTTCGGCGTCGATACGGACGAGGATATCGCCAAGACGCTGGCGATGTTCGGCGGCTTTACCGAAGGGCTGCAGCTCTTCGCGTCGTTCGCGATGCTGATGAACTTCCCGCGCTTCAACAAGATGAAGGGCATGGGCCAGATCGTCAGCTGGTCCGTCCGCGACGAAACGCTCCATTGCGAAGGGATCGTCCGCCTGTTCCACGCCTTCGTCAAGGAACGCGACTGCCTGACCCCGGCGGTCAAGGACGACATCATGGACATGTGCCAGAAGACCGTCCGGATCGAGGACGCCTTCATCGACCTCGTCTTCGAAATGGGGCCGGTGCCTGGCATGACGCCCAAGGACATCAAGAAATATGTCCGCTACATCGCCGACTGGCGGCTGGGGCAGCTGGGTTTGAAGCCCATCTACATGATTGAGGAGCACCCGCTCCCCTGGCTCACCCCGCTGCTGAACGGCGTGGAGCATGCCAACTTCTTCGAAACCCGCGCCACCGAATATTCGAAGGCCGCGACCCGCGGCCAGTGGAACGACGTCTGGGATGCCTTCGACCGCCGCCAGAAGATCAAGGGCACAGAAGCCGCCAACGCTGACGAAGAAGGCCCGGACATGTTCAAGGCCGCGGGGATCGCGGCGGAGTAGGTCGCGAATTTGGATCAGTCCGCATTTGCGGATTGATCCGCCCCTCCGCTTCTGCCAAGATCTCCTTATGTTCTCATCCGCCCACCTTCCCGACTCTCACGTCGATCTTCTCGCCACCGCGCGGGCCAAGCAATATGGCACCATCCTCGCCGATCCTCCGTGGCAGTTTCAAAACCGAACCGGCAAGGTTGCGCCGGAACATAAGCGCCTGAACCGCTATGGTACAATGACGCTGGATGAGATTTGCGCGCTGCCGGTATGCGATATCGCGGCCGATCCTTCGCATCTTTATCTCTGGGTGCCAAATGCGCTGCTGCCGGAAGGGCTTCAGGTGATGAACGCTTGGGGCTTCCGCTATATTTCAAACATCGTCTGGCACAAGGTCCGCAAAGATGGGGGATCGGATGGGCGCGGCGTGGGTTTTTACTTCCGTAATGTGACCGAACTGCTGCTGTTCGGCGTTCGTGGAAAAAACGCCCGAACGCTTTCTCCTGGCCGAAGCCAAGTGAATATGATCCAGACCCGCAAGCGCGAGCATAGCCGCAAACCAGACGAGCAATATGAAGTCATCGAGGCCTGTTCCTGGGGACCCCGGCTCGAAATGTTCAGTCGAGGCGCTCGTAAGGGATGGGACGTGTGGGGCAATCAGGCGGACGAGAGCTATAGGCCGACGTGGGACACCTATAGTTATAATAGTGCTATTGCAGCTGAATGATTGCTTTGATCCATGCTTGAGCGCCTCCGAGATAGTGGTTTCGAAATACAATTTACCAGTCATGCGGAAGCGATCATGCTTCATGACTTTCATGAACAGATTGGCGAGTTAGAGAGCGCGCTTCTGAATATATCGCTACCGATCTCCGAGGTTATCGGCGGAGGCGGCGGGGAGGCAAAAATGACGCAGCGGCTTCGCCGAGGGTTGGCTGCGCTCAATTGGACAAAGCATAACTTTGAAATGACCAAAACGGTCGATGGAGTGCCAAAGGAGTCCATCAGCCACGAGATCGATCATGTGAGGCGGGCCGCGAAGGGCACGATCGCTTTCGAAATAGAATGGAATAACAAAGATCCGTTCTTTGACCGCGATCTTGAAAATTTCAAACGACTTCACGCTGAAGGAGCCATCAGTGTCGGTGGTATCGTGACACGCGGCTCTGAAATGCAGGCCACCATGCGAGAACGGATAGAGCAATTTGCTTCAGATCGCACAATCCTAGATTTCAATGGCTTGGAGCAGTTTGGTGCAGGTTCACCCACCAAACCGCAAAGAGATCAAATCTGTAAGGACTTAGAGCGCGGGCTCCCGTTCGCCAAGGCATGGTCACGCAAGTTTACGTCTGACAAATTCGGCCAAGCAACGACTCATTGGTCAAAGTTGCAAGATCGGATCGCCAGGGGCGTTGGGAATCCCTGCCCATTGATCCTGATCGGTTTGCCTGGCTCCATTATCGATATGGCGGCCTGATTGCTCCCCACACCCCGTCTCCGCACCCTCTTCACCAGCCGCTGGTTCGCGCTGATCCGGGCGGTGCTGGTGATCCTGACGGCGATCAACTTCGTGGGAACGGCTGAGGACAAGCCCGCCGATGCCCCCAACGTGCCCGCCGCCGATGGCCTCACCAACGACCAGCGCGCTGCCATCGCCAACGCGCTCTGACGCTCGCGCGACGAGGGGCATCCCGACGCTGCCCCCTGTCCTATTCCGCCCTTTCAATGGCAAATAATGTGTCGGAGAACGCGGATCGGCCAAAGCTCCGTCCGCGCAACAATGATGCGCCGGTAGGAAAGAAAAGCCACGATCCTGCGGGAACTATGCGAAGTTAAGCGGGGGAAATCCTATTTTCGTGGCCGCCGCGTTGCTCCCTGACATTGGGCTGAACGGCCGGTTTTGTTCCGTTCATGCAACATAGATCACACCTGCGGGTTCTTGCCCTCACATCAGGAGCAAGGAGCCATTCCCATGACCTTTTCGATCAAGCGCGCCCTTATCGGCCTGTCGCTCGGCGCGATGACGCTGACGGGCGTCGCCGCCACGCCGTCCTTCGCCCAGCCGAACCGGGCGGAGCGCGAGTATCGCAAGGACATGCGCGATGCGCGGAAGGATTATCGGCGCGAGGTGCGCGACGCGCGCAAGGATTATCGTCGCGACGTGCGGGACGACCGCAGGGACGATCGCCGCGCCTGGCGCAACTATGACTGGAACCGGCCCGACCCGCGCTACGGCCGCAGCTATCGCCCGGACCGCTACTATACGGCCGGCGCGCCGATCCGCGTTGATCGCCGCACGCGCATCTATCGCGGCTATGACAACCGCTATTATTGCCGCCGCTCCGACGGCACGACCGGACTGATCGTGGGCGCGGCGCTGGGTGGCCTGCTCGGCAACCAGATCGCGCAGGGCCAGTCCAACCTGCTCGGCACGCTAATCGGCGGCGGCGCGGGCGCGCTGCTGGGGCGTGAGATCGACCGTGGCGGCGTGAGCTGCCGCTAAACCGCGCACCAGGGATGGCGGCTGCCGTCCCATGAGCGGGCGAGTCCTTCGGCGACCAGCATGGCGCCGATCGACTCGCCTCCGCGCGTCACCACCCGCAGCGCGCGGCCGTAGCGATCCACATCGCGGTCGCCCCGCTCGAGCGAAAAGGGGCCGGCATTCATCAGCGCCTGAAGCCGCTGCGTCGCCCGCGCGCCCAGTTCGCCCTCCGCATTGCAGCGGGGTCCATGCGTTTCGGGCGTGTCGATGTCCGCGATGCGATATTTCTCGCCCCGGAACCAGAAGGTGTCGCCGTCCACCACGCAGTCTGTGCCGCCGCCGCTGTGGCAATATCCGAAGTCGGCCGACAGGCGATCCGCCGGCGTCGCTGGGGCAGGGGAGGCGACCGGATGCGGCGCCTGAAACCGCGCCATCCAGTCCGGCCCGTACCAGCCGATCAGCAACCCGGCCCAGAGTATAAGAACCAGCGCGCGCCCACTGATCCTCGCCGCGTTAGCCCGACGCGCCGGCGCGCCCAAGACCTGCTCCACCCCATGTCCCTGCGACCTGCGTGCGCCGTTTCGTCCGTTCCTCGCCATGCCGCCACTGCTAACGGCACGCGCGTGAGCGACAGGTTAAGACCGCTCCACCTTGTCCCCGATCCGGCGGCGATCCGCGCCCCGTCCCGCGCAAACGGCCGGACACGCTGCCGACGCGTCCGGCCGTTTCCCTCCGAAGCGGAGCTTAAAAGCGGGCGATGGCCTCAGCCGATATCGTCCTCATCCTCCATATCCTCGGTCTCGCCCAAAATGTCCTCTTCATCGTCCATCTGCGGCTCGCCGCTATAGGCGTCCATGTCGATCCGGCCGGATCGGTTCATCGCCTCCATCTTCTCCACCAGATCCTCGGTGTCGTCGGGGATGATCTGCGCCGGATTGGGCCGGCCGCCGCGCTCGCTGTCTTCGCTCAGGTCGATCGAGCGGGTGACGGCGTCGTCGGCGACGTCCTGCGCCTGCGCGCCGCTGTCGTCCTGCTCGCTATTCTCCTCCAGTTCGCGGTCGGGAACGGGGCGGTCCATGGCATGTCTCCTTGACGCTGTGGGTTGCGTGATCCCTCAACGGTCCGCCCCCGCCCGCTGTTCCGGGACAAAGCGCTGGACAGGGGCAGGTGCAGGGGGCAAAGGCGCTCCCGATCCTTTCGCACTGCAGCAGGAATCCTCCATGCCCCGCCAGCTCATTTCCTCCGGCTCGCCCTTCGAGGCGCAGGTCGGCTATTCGCGCGCCGTCGTCCAGGGCGACTGGTGCTTCGTCGCCGGCACAACCGGCACCGATCCCGAAACCAAGACGATGCCCGACGATGTCGTCGAACAGGGCCGCAACGCGCTCGCGACCATCGGCCGGGCGCTGGCGGAGGCGGGCTTCTCCTTCGCGGACGTGGTGCGCGTCACCTATTATATCACCGACGCGGCCTATTGGGACGTGATGGGCGATATCGCCGGACCCGTGTTCGGCGACATCCGCCCCGCGGCAAGCTGCGTCATTGCGGGCCTCGTCAAGCCCGAGATGAAGATCGAAATCGAAGTCACCGCCTTCAAAGGGTAACAGGGATCGAGCATCATGATCACCATGTACGGCATCAAGAATTGCGACACGATCAAGAAGGCCCGCAACTGGCTGGACAATGAACGCGTCGCCTACAGCTTCCACGATTACAAGGTCTCGGGCGTGGACAAGGACCGCCTGGAGGAATGGGTGATGGAGCATGGCTGGGAAACCATCCTCAACCGCTCCGGCACCACCTTCAAAGCGCTCGACGCGGGCGACAAGGCGCATATCGACGCGGACAAGGCGATTCTCCTGATGCTCGCCAACCCCTCGATGATCAAGCGCCCCATCCTGGACACGGGCAAGGGCACGATCGTCGGCTTCAAGGCGACGACTTACGAAACCGCGCTGCAGGGCGTGAAGGCGTGATGCCGCGGGGGTGGGCGCGCATCGGGCTTGTGCTGATGCCCAGCCTGCTCCTGCCCTTCCTGCTTCCCCTGTCGGCCGCGCAGGCCGAACCGATTCTGATCGCGCATCGCGGCGACAGCGGCGAGCGGCCGGAACATACGCTTGCCGGCTATGAACGCGCGATCGACGAGGGCGCCGACTATATCGAGCCGGACCTCGTGCTGACCAAGGACGGCGTGCTGGTCGCCCGGCACGAGAACGAGATCAGCGGCACCACCGACGTCGCCAACCATCCCGAGTTCGCCGACCGCAAGACGACCAAGACCATCGACGGCGTGGCCGTCACCGGCTGGTTCACGGAAGACTTCACGCTGGCCGAACTGCGCACGCTGCGGGCGCGCGAACGGCTGCCCCAGCTGCGCCCCGCCAACGTCCGCTTCAACGATCTCTATCTCATCCCCACCTTAGAGGAGATATTGAAGCTGGTCCGCGCCAAGGAGGCGGAGGCCCATCGCCGCATCGGCATCTATCCCGAAACCAAGCATCCCACCTATTTCGCGAAGATCGGCCTGCCGCATCAGGACGCGCTGCTGACGCTGCTATCCAAATATGGTTATCAGACGGCGGCCGACCCGGTCTTCATCCAGTCGTTCGAGGTCGGTAATCTGAAGGCGCTGCGTGCCGCCACCCGCCTGCGCCTCATCCAGTTGGTCGATGCGCAGGGCGGCCCGGCCGACATGCCCGGCACCAGCTATGCCGACATGCTGACGGTGCAGGGCCTGGGCGCCATCGCCGCGTATGCCGACGGTATCGGTCCGTCTGCCGCGATGCTGATAGCGCCGGAAGGGCCGACCGCGCTGGTGGGCCGCGCGCATGATGCCGGGTTGCAGGTCCATGTCTGGACGCTGCGGATGGAAAATCCCTTCTTGCCGCCGCAATATCAGCGCGCCGACGATCCACGGGGAAGGGGCGATTTCGCCGGTTGGGTGCGCGCCATCGCCGCCACCGGCGTGGACGGCATCTTCAGCGACTTTCCGGGCCAGGCGAAGGCGGCGCTCACCCCCGCACCCTAACCGCTTGCCAAAGCGTTCCGGCCAGCGAATAACCGTTTCATGTTGTCCCAGAAGACCCGTTACGCGATCCGCGCCCTGCAACATCTCGCCGACCGCTACCGCCAGGGACCGGTGCCGCTGAACGAGATTGCGACGCGGCAGAACATCCCCGCGAAGTTCCTGACCGTGATCCTGTCCGAACTGTCGCGCGAAGGACTGGTGGCGACACAGCGGGGCCGGGACGGCGGCTATTGGCTGGCGCTGGCGCCGGTGGACATCAGCTATGGCGATATCGTCCGGCTGACGCGAGGATCGCTGGCGCTCACCCCCTGCGCCAGCCGTTTCGCGCATGAAAGCTGCACCAACTGCCTGCCCGAATCCGAATGCAGGCTGCACCGGGTGATGCTGCGCGTCCGCGACGAAACGGCCAAGGTGCTGGACGGCATCAGCCTTGCCGAACCCTTCGCCGCGATGGACGCCGACGCCTGACCCTTGCGCCCGCCGCGCCGCTCCGCCACATGACGGCCATGACCCAGCCGCCGCTCAAAGCCGCCATCGTCCCCGTCACGCCGTTGCAGCAGAACTGCACGCTGTTGTGGTGCACGCAGACGATGCGCGGCGCGTTCGTCGATCCGGGCGGCGACCTGCCCATGCTCAAGCGCGCGGCACAGCAGCATGGCGTCACCATCGAGAAGATCCTGATCACCCATGGCCATATCGACCATTGCGGGCAGGCGGGCATTCTGGCCGAGGATTTGGGTGTGCCGATCGAAGGGCCGCAGGAGGAAGACCGCTTCTGGATCGACAAGCTCGGCAGCGAAGGCCCGAAATATGGCATCGACGGCAAGAGCTTCGAGCCCGACCGCTGGTTGGTCGATGGCGATCAGGTGACCGTCGGCGACCTGACGCTCGACGTCTATCATTGCCCCGGCCACACGCCTGGCCATGTCGTGTTCCATCATGCCCCCAGCAAGCTGGCGATCGTGGGCGACGTGCTGTTCCAGGGATCGATCGGCCGCACCGATTTTCCGCGCGGCAATCACCAGCAGCTGATCGACGCGATCACCGGCAAGCTCTGGCCATTGGGCGGCGACACCGCCTTCGTCCCCGGCCACGGGCCCATGAGCAATTTTGCCCATGAGCGGCGGAGCAATCCCTTCGTTGCCGATTCGGCCCTAGGGCGCTGAATCAGACGTTGGCGGCCATGGCGGGCGGCGCGGGGATTTCCCGCGTCGCGCCATAGGCGATGGTGAGCGCCGTGACGGCAAGCGCGGCCGTTATCGCCCATGTCAGCAGCGCGCCGCTGCCCCGCCACAGCGTCGGCTTGTCGGCATCCATGCCGAAGGCGTGGGCGACCCGCGCCAGGATATAGACCAGCGCCATGATCCACAGCCACAACGAAGCGCCCGCCGCCAGCTCGACCAGGCCGGTAAGGATCAGCACGATCGGCGTATATTCGACGAAATTGGCGTGGGCCCGCATTCGCCGGGCCAGCAGCGCATGACCGGCGTCGCCATGCATCACCTTGTCCTTGATGCGGAACCGGGCGCAGCGAATCGCCAGCCAGAGATTGAGCAGGGCGCAGGCGGCGGCGAAGGTCAGCGTGATCGGCAACAACATGGCAGGACGGTCCCCTGATGGTGGTTGCAGCAGCTTAGGTCCGGCGGCGGGAAGGGCAAGGAAGCACTTGCGCGTCGGCCAAAAACCGCTATAGGCGCAGGGCTTCGCGATCACCCGGGCCGCATGGTCTGCGGCGCCGTTGGCGTCGGCATCCCATGGACACCGGCCAGTCGCACAACCAGATTGATATACGGAACAAGGTGCCGACATGGCTGTCCCCAAGCGCAAGACTTCTCCTTCCCGTCGCGGCATGCGCCGCAGCCACGACGCACTGCGCGTGGAAGCGTTCAACGAATGCTCCAACTGCGGTGAACTGAAGCGTCCGCACAATCTGTGCGACGCCTGCGGTCATTATAACGGCCGCGAAATCGTCGCTGTCGGGGCGTAAGCGCCTTCCTCTACTCCGCAAAGGGGTGATCTAGAGTGTCCAGCCAGCCGCGAATCGCCATAGACGCGATGGGCGGGGACGAAGGCGTGCGCGTGATGATGGCGGGAGCGGCCCTGGCCCGCCGCCGTCATGACGGCCTGCGCTTCACCCTGTTCGGCGATGAGGCGCAGATCAAGGCGGCGCTCGACAATCATCCCAATTTGCGCGCGGCGTCGGACATCGTCCACGCCGAAACGGTGGTCGACGGATCGGAAAAGCCGAGCGTCGCGATCCGCAAGAAGTCCAGCTCCATGAGCATGGCGATCGCCGCCGTGAAATCGGGCGAAGCGGGTGCCGCAGTGTCGGCCGGCAATACCGGCGCGCTGATGGCCATGGCCAAGGTGGCGCTGCGCACCATGAAGGGCGTGGATCGCCCAGCCCTTGCGGCGATGCTGCCGACGCTGGGCGACAATGACGTCATCATGCTGGACCTTGGCGCGAACACCGAGTGCGACGCGCGCAACCTCGTTCAGTTCGCGGTGATGGGCGCGGCCTATGCGCGGGTCGCCTTCGACCTGGACCGACCGCGGGTCCGGCTGCTTAATATCGGCACTGAGGAATTGAAGGGCACGGACGAGATTCGCGACGCCGCCGCCGTGCTGCGCGCCGCCGACAGTCTGTCCCTGCGCTTTGACGGCTTCACCGAAGGCGACAAGATCGGCAAGGGCGATACCGACGTCATCGTGTGCGACGGCTTCTCAGGCAATGTCGCGCTCAAGACCGCAGAGGGCACGGCCCGCTTCGTCACCGATGTGCTGCGCAAGGCCTTCACCAGCTCGCTCCGCTCCAAGATCGGTTTCCTGATCTCCAAGCCCGCCATGCACCTGCTCAAGCATCATCTCGATCCCAACAACCATAATGGCGCGGTCTTCCTGGGTCTGAACGGCGTCGTGGTGAAGAGCCATGGCAGCGCCGACGAGAAGGGCGTGGCCAACGCTGTCCATGTCGCCGCGCGCCTGCTGGAAGAAGACATCACCCGCCGCATCGCCGCCGACATCGCTGATATTCAGTCGCTCTCGGCCGCAGCGTCCAGACTGGAGCAGCCCGCCAAGTGATCCGCCGCTCCATCCTGCTTGGCACCGGCTCCGCCCTGCCGGCCCGCACCGTGAGCAACGCCGAACTGGCGCAGACGGTGGACACCAGCGACGAATGGATCGTCGAACGCACCGGCATCCGTAATCGTCACATCGCCGCCGATGGGGAAACCACGGCGACTCTGGCGGCCGACGCTGCCCGCCAGGCACTCGACGCCGCGGGGGTGAGCGCGCAGGACATCGACCTCATCGTCCTGGCGACGGCCACCCCGGACCAGACCTTCCCCGCCGCGGCGACCAAGGTGCAGGCGATGCTGGGCATCGACGATTGCGTTGCGTTCGACGTAGCCGCCGTCTGCTCGGGTTTCCTTTATGCCGTGACGGTCGCCGACAGCATGATCCGGTCGGGCGCAGCTACCCGTGCGCTGGTGATCGGGTCGGAAACCTTCAGCCGCATCCTGGACTGGGAGGACCGCACCACCTGCGTCCTCTTCGGCGACGGCGCGGGCGCGATCGTGCTGGGGGCGGAGGAAAGCGCGACGGGCGAACGCGGCATCCTCGCGGCGAAGCTGCATGCCGATGGCCGCCACAACCAGCTTCTTTATGTCGACGGTGGCCCGTCAACCACGCAGACGGTCGGCAAGCTGCGGATGAAGGGGCAGGAAGTGTTCCGTCACGCGGTGGTCAACCTCGCCTCCGTGCTGAACGAAGTGATGGCGCTGGCGGGCCTTTCCACCGACGAGATCGACTGGCTGGTGCCGCACCAGGCCAATGCGCGCATTCTCGATGCGACGGCCCGCAAGCTCAAGCTGCCGGCGGAACGGGTGGTGGTGACGGTCGACCGCCATGCCAACACATCCGCGGCGTCGGTGCCGCTGGCGCTGGACGTCGCCATGCGCGACGGACGGATCAAGCAGGGCGATCTGGTGGTGCTGGAAGCGATGGGCGGCGGCTTCACCTGGGGCGCGTGCGTTCTGCGGGTTTAACCTACAGCAAGCTCTTGCCAAAAGGGGAAGAATCAATCACATTTCCCTTGGCTGCTGGGGGGGCGGTCCCTGGTCGAAGAGATGGGGAATGGGATGAGCGGGAATGGCACGCTGACGCGCGCGGATCTGGCGGAGAGCGTCAACCGTCATGTGGGACTGTCGCGGGCGGAAGCCGCGACCCTGGTCGAATCCATCCTTGAACATATGTCCTGCGCGCTGGAGCGCGGCGAGAATGTGAAAATCTCCAGTTTTGGCACCTTCGTCCTGCGCGACAAGACTGAGCGGATGGGCCGCAACCCCAAGACGGGTGTGGAAGTGCCGATCGAGCCGCGCCGGGTGCTGACGTTCCGCGCCAGCCAGACGATGCGCGACCGCGTCTCTTCGGTCTGACGCCAGCAGGCGTTCGCCTCCGTCACAAAATGTTGACCTTCTGCCTTCTATGGGTGCAACATCGCGCCCATGGACAAGGAAGAGGGTGCATTTCTGACCATCAGCGAGCTTGCCGGCGAGCTGGGTCTTCCCCAACATATCCTGCGCTACTGGGAAACGCGCTTTCCTCAACTGCGGCCGCTCCAGCGATCGGGCAACCGCCGCTACTATCGCCCGGCCGACGTCCAACTCGCGCGACGCATACACCAGTTGCTCAATGTCGAGGGATTCACCGTCAAGGGCGCGCAGAAGGCTCTTGCCGACGGCCCCGCTCCTTCCACCCAGCCGTCTTCACCGCCCGTTCTGGATGATGCCGCGCTGTTGAGGGATCTTCAGGCGATACGAGACCGGCTGGCCGCAGCGCTCGGCTGACCTTCGCTCAGCGCTTGGGCGCGCGATAGGGCGTGAAGTCGCCCAGCGCACAGGCTCCGGTCTGGATGCCGCTCTGCAGATTGGCCGTGGTCGCGAAGTCGCCGCGACAC
The DNA here is from genome assembly GCA_013911745.1 of Sphingobium sp. Lineage (GTDB taxonomy): Bacteria > Pseudomonadota > Alphaproteobacteria > Sphingomonadales > Sphingomonadaceae > Sphingobium > Sphingobium olei. The sequence continues at coordinate 14,854 of JACESO010000022.1, forward strand.
ATCTGCGAGCTATAGCTGCGGATGATCAGCGTATCGCCCGAAGCCAAGCCGCTACAACTGCCGATCAGGTCGTTCTTGTACACCAGCCTCCGGCTGACCCGGTAGAGCACCACATTATTGCTGATCGCGACCAGACTGGTCTGCGGTTCGCGGTTGATGCATGTCTGCGGTTCGCCGGCCACCTTGCCCGCCAGGGCCTTGTCCAGATCGGCCGTCTGCCGGGGCGTCAGCGGTGTCGGGGTATAGGCCCCGGCGCAGCCTGCCAGTAGAAGCAGCGACGCTGCCATCATGATCGAACGCATCTTCTCTCTCCTACTGTTCGGCCGCCTCGTAAGGACGGACTCGATGGGAACAATCCGTCAGGCCGCATCCTTCGCCGCCCGCCGGGCCGCAAGTTCGGGGACATCCCTGGCGCGCAGGAAGATATTGGTTGCCCGCTCCGCGCCGATGCTGGTCGGCACGGTGGCTTCGCCGCGCGCGCGCATATCCTCGACCTGGGCGACCCGCGCGACCAGCGCCGCATTGTCCGGCTCTACGCCCAGCGCGAAACGGCCGTTGGAGAGCGTATATTCGTGCGCGCAATAGACCGATGTGTCGTCGGGCAACGCATCGAGCCGCCGCATATTGTCGAACATCTGCGCCGCTGTCCCTTCGAACAGCCGGCCGCAGCCCATGGCGAACAGGGTGTCGCCGACGAAGACGATGCGGTCCTGCGGCAGATGATAGGCCACATGACCGGCGGTGTGGCCGGGCAGCGCCATCACCGTGGCTTCATGTGCGCCGATGCGGACGCTGTCGCCTTCATCCACGCGGCGGTCCAGCGTCTCGATCTTGCCCGCCTCGGCCGCCGGACCGGTCACGATGCACCCCGTCGCCGCCTTGATCTCAGCGTTGCCGCCGACATGATCCGGGTGCCAATGGGTGTTCCAGATCTGGCCGATCGCCCATTTGCGCGCTTCTGCGGCAGCCAGCACCGGCTCCGCAACCGCGGGATCGATCACCACCGTCTCACCACTGGCATCGTCATGCATCAGCCAGACATAATTGTCGGTCAGGACGGGGATGCGGATGATCTCCAGCATCGCGTCACCATTTTCCCGTATTGGGCATGGATGCCCAGGGCTCGGCCGGTTCCAGATGCCCGTCCTGCAACAGTTCCACGGAAATATTGTCGGGCGTGCGCACGAAGGCCATATGTCCGTCGCGCGGCGGCCGGTTGATCGTGACGCCCGCGTCCATCAGCTTTTGGCAGGTGTCGTAGATATTCTCGACCCGGTAGGCGAGGTGGCCGAAATTGCGGCCTTCGCCATAGATTTCCGCCGGGCTGCCATCCTCCGCCGGCCAGTTGTAGGTCAGTTCGACCTGCGCCTCCTCGTCACCAGGCGCCGCCAGGAAAACCAGAGTGAAGCGTCCCTGCGCATTGTCGAACCGTTTCACCTCCTTAAGGCCAAGAAGGTCAAAGAAGGCGACGGTCCGATCGATGTCGGTCACGCGGATCATGGTGTGCAGATATTTGGGCAAGTCTCTTCTCCGTTCGTCGCCGTCCAGCAACGGTTCATCTCGGCCATGGCAAGTGCCTTCTACAGATAAGATGGCATGTGGCCGGACGGAAGAGGGACGCGGCGATGGGTTGGGAGATGCGCGATAAAGTTCTTCTGGCAAGCGCCGCCTTGCTTGCCCTTGGCACGGTCGCCGGCGGCTATCTGCTGGGAGATGGGCTGAAGCGGGCCAAGGCTGCCGATCGATCCGTCACCGTCCGTGGCTTGGCGGAAAAGGATGTGACCGCCGATCTTGCGACTTGGTCGATCAGCTATTCCGCCACCGGTTTCGACCTGCCCACCGTGCGGTCCGAAATCGACGCCAACACCCGCGAACTGCGCGCCTATTTCGAAGGCCTGGGCTTCAAGCCCGAAGAGTTGAAGCCTACGGGCGCTGGCGTCAATCAATGGCTCAACAACGGGGTCAGCACCATCACCGTCACGCAACGCATGCTGTTGCGCACGACCGACATTGCCCGCGCGCAGAAGGCCGTGGCGCAGCAGTTCGACCTCGTCCGACGTGGCGTGACGCTGCAGGAAGGATCGGGCATGCGCTACAGCTTCACCAAACTGAACGACATCAAGCCGCAGATGGTGGCCGCCGCCACCCGCGATGCCCGCAATGCGGCCGAACAGTTCGCAAAGGATTCCGGTGCGGGCGTCGGTGGCATCAAGAGCGCCACGCAGGGCTACTTCTCGATCGAAGCCCGCGATGGAGAGGGCGGGGAGGGCGGTAGCGACACGCCATACAAGAAGGTGCGCGTCGTCACCACGGTCGATTTCTACCTGCGCTAGCTCTCGCCTCTAGCGAGCGGGTGCGCCCTGCGGCGGAAGGCGGGACAGATTGTCCGCCGCCGCCTTGCCCGCCGGGCTGTCCGCCGCCAGCCGGACGGCCCGGTTCCAGGCGGACCGGGCGATATCTTCCTGATCGGTCAGCATGGCGATGTTGCCTTCTTCCAGCGCAACGCTCGCGTCATCGGGCGCGAGCTGCACGGCGCGAGCGATATGGGCCTGCGCCAGCTTCATCTCTCCGGTGCGGCGGGCGAGCGTTGCCGACAGCAGCCAGGCGAGCGGATCCTTCGCCGCCTGCACCAGCGCCATGTCGATGGACTCGCGTGCTGCCGCCAGATCGCCCTGCGCCACCAGCGCACGCGCGCGATCCAAGTGGATTTCACCCTTCTCCAGCCCGTCCGGCAGTCCGCGCGCGAGCGCGGCGTCGAAATCACCGCGCGCCTTGGCCGCATTGCCGCTTGCCAGCGCGGCATTGCCCGCCTGTGCCCAGAGGCGAGCGCCCTGCGCGATCTCGCCGCCCCGCTCGGCCTCCTCGGCAGCCTGCTCGAAGGCGACGATCGCCGGCGCCCAGCGCTCCGCGCGCGCATAGGCGAAGCCCATGCAGTGGCGCGCATAGAAGCTGCCCCCCTCGATGCGCCATTTCTCGGCAAAGTCGATGCCCGATTGCGGCGAGGCCATTGCGGCGTCGAGACATTGCTGGAAAGGGACGGCGAACTTTTCCGGCACCGGAATCCGGCCGTCGTCCCGCGCCGCCAGCGCTCCTTCAGCGGCGGCGGCGGTCGCGGACGCTGCGGATGGCGCGGCGGCCCGTTCCTCCTGCTTCTGCTTGCGGCTGCGGTTCATCACCGCTTCGATTTCAGGATCATAAGCCTGTAGCAGGAGGGGCAGGAAGAAGGGCATCAAGGATTTCCCGGCAAGGCTTCGATCGTGCGGATCAGCAGGGCGATGTCGCTTTCGCGCGACAGGCGGTGGTCGCCGTCCTTAACCAGCAGCGTCTGCACGTCGGATGAACGCAGTCGCGCCGCCGTACGCAGCGCGATCTCCCATGGCACGTCGGCGTCCTGCTGCCCGTGGAGCAGCCGGACCGGGCAGTCGATGGCGATCTCGCCGTCCAGCAACCTGAGGCCCTGGCCGGATTTCCAGAAATCCAGCGTCGTCACATAGGGATCATCGCTATAGGCGGACGGTTCCTCGATCCGGCCGGCGGTGTGCAGCAGCGCCTTGTCCGCATCGGTGAAGCCCCATTCGGTGAAATCGGGTGCCGCAGCTATCCCCACCAGGGCACTCACCCGGTCCGGCCGCGCCAGCGCCACGAGCAGGGCGAGCCAGCCGCCCATTGACGATCCGACCAGGACAACCGGCCCTTCCGCAAGAGCGTCGATCAGCAGCAGCACATCGTCCCGCCAGCGCTCCAGCGTTCCATCGACGAACCGGCCCTCGCTCGCGCCGCATCCAGAATAATCGAGACGCAGCATCGCCCGGCCCTGCACGCCGGCCCATGCGTCCAGCGCGGCCGCCTTGCCGCCCTCCATGTCGGACATATAACCGGGCAGGAACATCAGTGTCGGCGTCGCGCCATCGCGATGGCGACAGGCCAGCCGCAGCCCATCCGGCCGGGTGAAGAAGGCAGGGGAGGCTGAGGCCGCGTCGTTCGCCATGGCATATCCTTCTGATCCGCAACGACCGAATCGACCGGACGGCAGCTTTTTGCAAGGGCGGGAAAAAAATGCCGCAGGCGCGTTGACAGGGTTGGAGGCACCAGTTAGAGGCGCGCTCCTACCCCGTGCCCAGATGGCGGAATTGGTAGACGCACCAGCTTCAGGTGCTGGCGATCGCAAGGTCGTGGAGGTTCGAGTCCTCTTCTGGGCACCATTTGTTCTTCCGGCAGCGTCCGGGAACGTCCCGAAAGTGGCTGATTTCAGCCGTTTTTTGTGCTAAGACCGTCCGGTCAAATCCGGGCTGATCCGGCACCAATCGGGAACAAATATGGTATCCTGCATGGTATCGAAGGCCCCTTATGGACGGGCCGATACCATGGGAAAACTCTTCGCTACCACCGTCACGAGCGCCAGGCCGAGGGAGCGCGAATACAAGCTCACCGACGGCGCCGGCCTCTATCTCCTCGTCAAGCCGAACGGCCGCAAGCTCTGGCGGCTGAACTATACCTATCTCGGCAAGCAGCGCACGCTTTCCTTCGGCGCCTGGCCCGACGTCGGCCTCGCCGACGCGCGCGAGCGGCGCGACGAGGCGCGCAAGCTGATCGCCGCCGGCCTCGATCCCTCGCACGAAGCCAAGCTCGCCGAGGCGCGCGCGATGCTGTCCGAGGAAAACAGCTTCAAGTTGGTCGCCGAGGAATGGGTCGCCAAGCAGGAACGCGAGGGCATGTCGGAGGTCACGCTCAGCAAGATCCGCTGGCTGCTCGCCAAGGCCTATCCCAGGATCGGCAACCGCCCCGTCGCCAAGATCACCGCCCAGGAAGTGCTTGCCGTGCTCCGTTCGATCGAGGCAACCGGCCGATATGAAAGCGCGCGGCGGATGCGCAGCGTTCTCAGCCGCGTGTTCCGCTATGCGATTGCCACCACGCGGGCCGAAATTGATCCGGCCCGTGACCTGCGCGGCGCGCTGACCGTACCCAAGGCAAAGCATCTCGCAGCCATCACCACGCCCAAGGGCGCCGGTGAACTCATGCGCGCGATCGAGGGTTACACCGGCCACGCCATCACCCTGTTCGGGCTCAGGCTGTCGGCCCATCTGTTCGTCCGCCCCGGCGAGCTGCGTCAGGCCGAGTGGAGCGAATTCGACTTCGACCGCTCGGTCTGGAACATCCCCGAGCAGAAGATGAAGATGCGACGGCCGCACCGCGTGCCGCTGTCCACGCAGGTGACCGCGCTTTTCGAGCAGCTCTGGGAGCTGACGGGCACAGGACGATATTGCTTTCCCTCTTTCCGCTCGCCGCGTCGACCGATGTCCGAGAACACGGTCAACGCGGCCCTTCGAGCGCTCGGGTTCGGCCAGGAGGAGATGACGGCGCACGGCTTCCGGGCGATGGCAGCGACGCTGCTCAACGAAACGGGCAAGTTCAATCCGGACGCCATCGAGCGCCAACTCGCCCATATGGAGACCAACGCCATACGGCGTGCCTACACGCGCGGCGAATATTGGGACGAGCGCGTGCGGATGATGCAGTACTGGTCGGATCAGCTCGACGAGATGCGCGACGGCGCAAGGGTTCTGAAGCCTAATTTCCGACGCGCCTGAGGCTCCCAACCTAGCGATCACGGTAAGTCCTCTCCGTCACTTCAACGATCGACCGGAAGACAGCGGACGAATCCTGTGTGAGGGGATCATAGGCCTGCACATGCCCTTGCGCCCATTCCAGCCACTCGGCGGCCGTCCTGCCGCCAATTTCCAATGAAGAGTCCGGCATCGCGGCACGCAGCGCCATGAGGAAATCCCGCGCCAGTCCCGCTTCGCGCCATCTGCCGGCCTGCTCGAGGAAGCATCGGAAGCGGTCGCGATCGAGCTTGAGCTGCTGCGCCAACATCTGGCGCTTCCGTTCCTCTGTCTCCCGCAGTCGTTGCCGCTCTTCGGCCACTTCCCGGGCTGCGGCCATCATCGGGAATGCCGCAAGCACGGTCGCTAGTATGTCGCCCACCTTGTCCTCGATCATGCCCTTCGGGCCGTCCTGCCAGATGCGTGGCAAGTTGTCCGGCAACCGGCGCTTGATCTCGAAGACCAGCACATCCGTCTCGACCAGTTCTCGCCTGTATTGCCTGCCGGAGCCGTGCCACCGTCTCTCTTCGGCAGGGAGGAGCTGGCGCACTTCCTTGAGCTTGGGCCTCAGTTGAAATGCGATCTCGTCCTGTCCGCTCCGCGCAACGGGACCATGCCGGTCTGTCTCGGCAATGACGATCTTCTCTGCCTCAAAGGATTTGAACAGGGTGTCCAATATCCTGAGGCGACGCCGTTCGATCGGCGTGAAGGGCGCGGCCCGGACCGGCCGGTTGGGCCAGATATCATAGACCAGCCGGCCCCTGGCGATCGCCTCCCTGCGATTTGCAAGCCAGCCGGCAATGATGGGGTGGGGATCCAAGAGCCGCTCCGCCACGCGCACCGCTTTGCCATTCTGGCGGGCCGCGGCAAGGGGGGCGTGCGCAGTTGACGACGCACCGCCATCCGGGTGCGGGGTGATTTCTATCCTCTCGTCCATGCCGGCTTTTGCGGGCGGCAAGGCCGGCACGGCGATCTCCCTGCCGGCCGCGACCTTGTTCCAGTGCCCAGGCCGAGGACGCGGGATATCGAAACGATCGCAGAGTTTGGCGAGACTTTGATCCGAGATGCCGAAGCGTCTTGCGAGGTGGCGGAGAGGTTCGGCCCAGACCAGGGCCTGAAGTTCGGTACGGGACAGCAATGCAGGGACCAACGGCGTGGTGGGCATATCCATCGGACAGTCTTTCACTCCAAAGCCACATGCATGAGGACGCCGGAGGCTGCCGGGCCGCAGCCCAAAGCCGTTTCGCCATCATTCCATGACGCTTGGATTCAGAAGTACCCGACAAGAATGTTTCACCGGCAATGACGCCGCTCGATTTGAAGGATATTATGCCTGTTCAGCGCCTTAAATCGCCTTGTTCCGCAGAGCCGGGCTTGCGTCTTGGATGACCTGCAATAAGCTGAAGGCGCGCCATCGATGCATGGCGCCGAGGCGTGAGAACCTCGTGCGAGATGAAATGGATCCGCCATCGTGCGGCCGGGTGGCCGACGCGCATGTCCAAGCCGTTCGCGGCCAAAGGCGTTGGCGCATGTGCTCGTGCATGTTCTCAACACCCGGCTTTCGCCGGCATCGCCTCGCCAGAGCGAGGAGATGTGATCGATGCGATCCACAGCCAGGATCGGCGCACTGCGCCGCAAGCCATGCGGCCTGCGCTAGAAGCGGCCCGCTTGCCGATCGACGAAGGCGAGCCGCTGCCGCCGGCGCATGATCGCGTGACATCGATGGCGCCGACCATCGATGAATTGTACCGAGCTGAAAGGCCACGGCTCCTGCGTTTCCTCGATCGTCGCGCCCCTGACGACCGCGCCGAGGAGATCGTCCAGCAGGTCTTCACTCGTCTTGTCGCGCGCGCGCAGACCGATGCCGTCGCGATTCATTCGCCCGGAGCCTATCTGCGCGAGGCCGCGCACAATCTCCTGCGCGATCACGCCCGCGCCGCCGCTCGCAATCACCAGTCCCAGCATGTGCCGATCGACGACGTCGAAATTGGAAGCGGGGATCCTGTCGCCGCGTTGGAAGCGCGCGACCGCCTTGCCCGTATCGAACAGGCCGTCCTGCGCCTCAAGCCGCTGACCCGGCAAATATTTCTCGCGTGCCGCCTTGATGGCTATAGTTACGCCGAAATCGCGAAACAGACGGGACTAAGCGTGCGAGGCGTGGAAAAGCAGATGAGCCGGGCCATCAAGCAACTGGGGCGGCACCTCAGCGATCATGGCTGACGAAGTCCATGCCATTCCGCGCGCTATCCGGGATGCCGCCGGGGACTGGCTGGCGCACCGGCAGGAACCTGCTCGACCAGATGTCGAGCGGGCCTTCGCCGTCTGGATGGATGCCGATCCGCGTCATCGGATCGCCTATGAACAGGCGGAGCGTCACTGGCGGGAGAGCCGCTTGCTGGCCGACAGCGAGGTGGGCCGCACGAGGAAGCTGGTTCGCGCACCCTTCCTGATGCGGCACAGCACCCATGTTGCGGCTGCCAGCCTTGGCGTAGTCGTCCTGCTCGGGATCGGCGGTGTCGGCTTGTTGCGATATGGATCCCCCCTCGAACTGGTTTCTCCGGCGCAAGCCGCGACCTATGAGACCGCGCTGGGCGAAATAAGGACCATATCGCTGGCGGACGGATCGCAGCTCACGCTCGACACCGCCACGCGCGTGCGTGTCACCCTTTCCGCGAGCGAGCGGAAGGTCTCGCTGGAACGAGGCCGCGCGCGCTTTCGCGTTGCGCCAGACAGCAAGCGACCCTTCATCGTGACGGTTTCCGGCGGCACTGTCGTTGCACGAAGCACGCTGTTCGACGTCAGCGTGGAAAGCGGAAGTCTCGTGGTGGCCGTGATCGAGGGGCGGGTCGATCTCACCACCACAAGTGACGCAGCCTCCCATCCAGCCCGAACGCTTGCCGCAGGGCAGACCGCAGACCTGGGCAACGCCGACACGCCCCGTCCCACGTTGCCGGCCGAAACCCAATGGGTGTCCGGCATGCTGGCGCTGGACAGCGGCCCGCTTGGCGAGGCCGTCGCCGCCATCAACCGCTACAACCGCATCCAGATACGCCTTGCCGATCCTGGGCTGGCCCGCCTGTCGGTTACCGGCGCATTCCAGGTGCGCAATCCGGACGCGTTCGCCCGGGCCGTGGCGGCGACTTTCGGGCTCGGTATCGACCGAACCGATCCGGGCATGATCCTTCTTCGCCGCGCTCCGTAGGACGTTTCGACCCTTCACTGAAAAATCTGTCGTGGGTTTTCACAACCCGGCGTCTCCCCGCCAACCAGCCACGACGTGGCCAGGGGGGAGACACAGGATAATGGTTCGATTTGACGCAAGATATCTGTTCAACAGCATCGCTGCCGTGGCGCTGGTGGCGGGCCCTTCGGTCGCGCGAGGCCAGGACGTAAAGCGCCATTCCTTTGAAGTGCCGGCGCAAGACTTGGGCGAATCGCTCAAGACGCTGGCACTTCAATCCGGCATCACCGTGCTGGTCGACAGCAAGATCGTGGCGGGCAAGCAGGCGCCGGCGCTTCACGGTTCCTACACCGTCGAGGAAGCGCTGCGCATCCTGCTCGACCAATCCGGGCTGGCCTACACGCCTGTCGATGGCGGCTTTGCCGTACGGCAGGCCCGCGCAAGCCGTGGTGGCAGTTGGACCAATGATGGGCAGGATATCATCGTTACGGGAAGCCGGCTGCGTGGGGCTGCGATTGCTTCGCCGGTGGTCCGGATCGGTCAGGAAGAGATCCGCGATTCCGGTCAGGCTGGCCTGGGCGATGTCGTCCGCCGTATCCCGCAAAGCTTCGGAGGCGGGCAAAATCCCGGGATCGGCATGAATGTTCCCGACGCCAGTGGCGTCGACGTGGGTGGCGGATCATCCATCAATTTGCGCGGTCTTGGAAGCGATGCGACGCTCACGCTGCTCAACGGCCGGCGTCTCGCCTATACCGCTGTTCGGCAGAGCGTCGATGTTTCGGGCATCCCGGTGTCGGCGGTCGATCGCATCGAAGTCGTCCCAGATGGCGCCTCGGCGATCTACGGCTCGGACGCGGTCGCCGGCGTCGCCAACGTCATCCTGCGCCGGGACTATGATGGCCTCGAAACCAGCGCGCGTCTTGCCGGTACGACGGACGGCGGCGATTTCCAGCAGCAATATGGCGCGTTGGCGGGTCGCACATGGGCATCGGGCGGACTGTTCGCCGCCTATGAATATGGCAGCAACACTGCGATCCGCGCGAGCCAGCGATCCTACGCTGCGACACGCTCCCCGGGGCTCGATCTTTACCCGGCGCTGCGCCATCACAGCGTCGTTGCCAGCGGACATCAGGACCTGGGCGGCGGCCTGACCTTCTCGGTCGACGGGCTCTATAATATCCGCTGGAGCGACCTGACATTTCCGACGGTGGCGGGTGGCGATCTCGATCAAGGCAAGGCCACCTTCTCGTCCGTCGACAAGTCCTTTGGCGTCGCGCCGACCCTCACGCTCGATCTGCCCGGCGGCTGGCAGGTCGCGCTTGGGGGCACCTACGGCAAGGAACGGGTCGACTATCATCAGGTCGAATGCGCCCTCGCGGTCTGCAGCGATTCCGGCCCCAGCTTCTATCGCAACACGGCCAAATCAGTCGAGATCAATGCCAATGGCGACCTCTTCCGCCTGCCCGGTGGCGTGGCCAAGATCGCCGTTGGCGGCGGCTATCGTGACATCGGCTTCCAGCGGTTCGTCGGGTCAGGGAGCGCGGTCAACACCGTCGCCGCCCAGGACAATCTGTTCGCTTTCGGGGAATTGAGCCTCCCCCTGATCGGCCCGGATCAGAATCTACCGCTCATGACCAAGGTCGATGCCAGTGCCGCCCTTCGCTATGAGCGCTACCCTGGCATCGGCGAAGTCGCCACGCCCAAGCTCGGTCTGTCATGGGCGATGACGCCCGATATCAGCTTGAAAGGAAGCTGGGGCAAATCCTTCCGGGCGCCAACGCTCTATCAGCAATATCAGCCGCGCGCGGTCTACCTGTTTCCGCCCGCAGCGCTGGGTGCGACGGGGACGTCGGCAAGCGCAGGGGCCATTCTCATCCTCGGTGGCAATCCCGATCTCAAGCCGGAAAAGGCGACGACCTGGTCGACCACGCTTGCCCTGCATCCGCGCGCACTGCCGGGCGCGAGCCTCGAAGTCAGCTATTTCAGCGTACGCTATCGCGACCGGATCGTATCGCCGATCACCTTGCTGGCCCAAGCCTTGAGCAATCCCATCTACCGCGACCAGATCATCCTCAACCCGAGCGCTACGCAACAAGCGGCCGCCATCGCCAGTGCTGGCACCTTCCTCAACATCACCGGCTTGCCCTATGATCCGGCGAACGTCGTCGCGATTGTCGACAATGCCAATCTCAATGCCGGTCGGCAGCGCGCGAGGGGCGTCGATGTGCTGGCGAGCTACAATGCCGCAATTGCGCCAGACCAGCGACTGCGCCTGTCGCTCGACATCGCCTATATCGAGAGCGACCAACAACTCAGCGCCGGTCAGCCCACCTATGACCTTGCCGGCACCATCTTCAACCCGCCCCATTGGCGCGGACAGGCTGCGGTCGCATGGACTGGCGGCAATCTCACTCTGGCGGCCAACGGCAATTACACCGGCGGCGTCAGCGACACGCGCTCGACGCCAGCCGTGCGTATCAAGGCAATGACCACGCTCGATCTCACCGCGCGCTACCGGGTCGATTCCGAGGCTCCGCTCGGCGGCCTCGAGTTCAGCCTGTCAGTCCAAAACCTCTTCAACGACAAGCCCGATCCGATCGCGACGTCGATACCCTACGACACGCCTTACGACTCGACCAACTATTCACCTGTCGGCCGGATGATCGCCTTCGGGATCACCCGGCAGTGGTGAGCGCCAATATCAGAGGCTGCCTCGGCCTTGGGGTCTTGTGCCTGCTGTTTCCCGCCACGACGTGGGCGAACTGCGAAGACGTGCTGCCCGCGCATGAAGCATCGAGTACCGTGAAGCGCGACCTTGCCGCAGCGGACCTCATCCAGCTTCGCGAGATTGGCGACCCGGATTCTGCCGTCTTCAACGGTCCGAGCCCGTTCGCGGTCTCGCCGGACGGCAGTCGTATCGCCTATATCATCAACCGCGCCGATCTCGCGACGAACAGCTATTGCCGCGCACTGGTCGTCAGCGGACTGACGGGTGTCGGCTCACCAGATATTGTCGATCGGGGCGGTGAAATCATCAAGATCATGGACGTGCAGCGCGGCTTTTACCTGCCGAGCGGCGCAACGCGCACCATCGTTCCGTCCTGGTCCCCTGACGGGCGCAGGCTCGCCTATCTGCGACGCGACCATGGCGTCACGCAGGCGTGGGTGGCGCAGGCGGACGGCGGCGGCGTGCGCGCCGTCACGCGCTCTGACGTCGATGTCGAAGCCGTGGCCTGGAGCAAGGATGGGACCCGGCTGCTCTATGGCACGCGCAAGGGAGCGGCGGCCATGCAGGCGGAATTGGATCGCGAAGGCCAGTCAGGGTGGCTGTACGACCGCAGGGTCTCGCCAGAGATTTCTGCGCGCCCGCTGACCCTGGCGACCGACGCGCTGGACGTCAGCGCCGTCGATTTGCGTACCGGCGCGGTCGCGCCGGCAGATGCCGCAGAGCAAGCGGCAGTCGAACGCGCCGCACCTGCCGACATGCCGGTCGATCCAGAAGCCATCAGTGCTGACGGCCGCAAAGCGCAGCTCGAACGTTCGGACACTTCGCCGCTGACGCCCGCGAGGCTTGTTGTCACGAAGGGCGACAGCAGTCGGCTCTGCGATGCTGAGGCCTGTGCCGGTGGTATCGTCTCCCTCTGGTGGCAAGGCGCATCGGTGCTCATTCTGCGCCGGGAAGGTTGGGCCAAGGAAGCGATGGCGCTCTATCGCTGGCGACCCGGCGCTGCCCGTCCCACCGCCTTGTTGCGCACAACCGACGTGCTGCACGGCTGCGTGATGGTTGGTACCGAATTGGCCTGTACCCGTGAAGACAGCAGCACGCCGCGCAAGGTGGTGGTCATCGACACCGTGAACGGCCGGATGCGCACCATTTTTGATCCCAATCCCGAATTTTCCGGCATTCGCCTGGGTTCTGTCACTCGGCTCAGATGGCGCAACAATCTTGGTCTAGAAGCATGGGGAGACTTGGTCCTGCCGCCGGGGCATAAGCTCGGAGAGAAACTGCCGATGGTCGTCGTGCAATATCATAGCGACGGCTTCCTGCGCGGGGGCACCGGGGACGATTATCCGATCTTCCTGCTTGCCCAGCGCGGGATCGCCGTGCTCAGTATCGAGCGGCCCAATTTCTTCGCCGCCGCATTCCCCCAGCTCAAGACCTGGTACGAGATCAATGCCGCCAACCAGAAGGATTGGGGTGAACGACGCAGCCTGCTGTCATCGGTCCTCACCGGCGTGCGCATGGCAGTTGATCGTAGCGACATCGATCCCGTGCGCGTGGGCATCACGGGCCTGAGCGACGGCGCCTCGACCGTTGCCTTCGCCTTGATCAATTCGAAAGCCTTCGCAGCCGCGGCGCTCAGCACTTGTTGCATGGAACCCAACACCACGGCCACCTATGGCGGCATCGCCTGGGCGGAGTGGCTGCGCGGGATGGGCTATCCGCCCGTGACCCGAGACAATCCGGACTTTTGGCGCGACATGTCGCTGGCCCGCAATGCTGGCCGGATCGATACGCCGCTGCTGATGCAACTCGCCGACAATGAGTTCCGGCTGGCGCTCGAAGCCTTTGGTGCTCTGCACGAGCAGAACAAGCCGGTGGAGATGTATGTCTATCCCGACGAATTCCACGTGAAATGGCAGCCGGTCCACCGGCGCGCCGTCTATGAGCGTAATCTGGACTGGTTCTCGTTCTGGCTGCAGGATCGGGAGGCTCCGGATGGGGCCAAGATCGCACAGTATCGCCGGTGGCGCGCAATGCGGTCCGGTGCGCTGCCTTCACCTGAGCCGGTTCCAGTCCGCTGATTTGCTGATATCAGCCTGACTGTTTGAGGCAGAAAATCGAATGGCCGCCCTAGTCTGGAGGAATCACGAATGCTCCCAGACTGGAGCTGGCCGTTCACCAGAAACGCCGAGAGAGGCCGGAGCCGACAGAGCCACCATTAGCGTGGTAACGGGAGTGATAGGTGCTGATGTCGCGATCCGGTCTCCATTGCGCTTATCTGTCACTATCAGACCGTCACAATGTAGTGCTTGCGAACATTTAGGAAGTAAGTAGGGCTTTCCGCATGACCGACCCGAGGCGTACTTACGAACCAAGTCCGCGTCACTGCGAGCCGATTACGGCGGAAAGCCCAGGGGTGAAATGCCCCGATTGGAGTGTCGCGATCGCGCAAGATCTTCTCTGCAAAGCCGAGCAGGTTGGCACCACTCTGCAGGCGACCCGAAACGGTGTTGCCTTTGTCGGGCGAATCCATCGAGTCACAGCTGAAGAGGAGCTTTGGCACGGCTATCCGGAAGCGTGGGATCGCATAGATCCTGGTCTCAGACAGAAATGGCTCAAAGAAAACGTTATTACTAAGCGCGACGTAAAAACGTATAAGACTAGAAAGCAACTTCGCGACGCGTTTGGAGGGCGACTCGTTTGAGCGCGAACGATCAGTTTCAGATTTTTGGTGACCGGTCGCGCTTTGCGATCGAGCTTAGCCTTGCTTCTGTACAGCCTGACCGCGCCGTTCCCATGGACAGCGAGGGAAGCTGGGGTGCATGGCGAATCTGGGTCAGCGACGTCAACCTGTGCCGGCTACAGCTCGACACCGACGACGGCGTAGTCGAAGTGCAGGAGGTTCGCTGGTTCCTCGCCCCTTTGATCCGTTGGATTGTCAATTACTGGACGCCGCTTCTACATGAAGCGCGATTGCCATCGGAACTTGGCTGGGGAGATCGCCGGCCGCGCTGGGCGCGCTTGGCGTATCTTGCGATGATCGAACGAGCTGGAGACCAAGAGCGCTTTCGCGATTGGCAAGCTTGGGCTGATCGACACGCCTTACGCGCCGTCGCCGAAGGAGGGATCGTTCCCGACATATTCTTTCAACGTGTCGGTGACGAGATCGAACTGAGTTGGGGAGACCGTCTTCAGCCAGGGGGCGACGCAGCGACATTCTTGGTTGAGGACGGTGTGACCCGTGTTCAAGTCGATGATTTTGCCGAGGCACTTCAGGCAGCCACATCCTGGTTTTTCGCGCAGACCACAGTGCGGGAGGCATCTTGGTCGCAGGCCTTCGCTGACCTCTGGCGAAGCCGTACCCAGGGGCCTTTTGGGCTGGAACCGTTACACTGGTATCTCGATGCACAGGAGGAACCTGGCGCATTGTCTGAAAAGCTATTTGCAGGCCTTGCGCAACTGGGCCGCACTCTGCCCAAGATAGATCTTTCCTGGATGGGACAACTAGCGCCTCCTGTCGCCATGTTCGGCGAACTGTCACCGCGTATCTCGCTCGACGCGTCGGTCACATTGCTTACCGAATACTACGAGGCCTGCACCGATTCGGATGAAGCCGATAGTTTGTCGACGCTTGTTGAAGACGAACCTGCTTGGGCCAGCACGTCGCCTTGGGAGAATGGCTATTCGCTGGCGCTCGACGTCCTAGACGAAGCGGATCCTGATCCGCAGGCGGTCTACACCAAGCTGGAAGACCTCATTGCCGAACTGTCCATTACGCTGCGTGATGTAAAGCTCGGCTTGGACGGTCCCCGTGGAGTTGCGTTTGCAGGCGAAGGGCTGCGCCCAACCATTCTTGTGAATGTCGAGCATCCCATGAATCAAGGGCTGGGACGTCGCTTCACCGAAGCACACGAACTCTGTCACATCCTATTTGATCGCGTGCGTGCGCGACCGCTCGCGCACAGCAGCACGCCGTGGGCTGCCCCGTCGGTTGAACAGCGTGCAAACGCCTTCGCTGCTATGTTGCTCATGCCTACGTATCGTGCTCACCGTCCCGCCCCCAGGACACTGGCTGGTCTTAAGCGCAGCATCTCGCTCCTTGCGAAGAAGCTTGGTGTTAGCCGCATCGCCTTGCTGCGTCATCTAGCCAATCTGGGCGAAATCACAGCCTATGAGCGCGATTATATGCTCAGTGCGGGTTCGCGAGGGCTGTCCGGGGAGGATGCCGAGGGCCCTTGGTCTCGAAACTGATCACGTTAGTTCAGAGAACTGCAGCGTCTGATTGTTCGGCACCAGCAGGCGATCGACAAGCGCGCAGTCGGAAGGATCCCACGGCGCGACATATTGGTCTAAGAACGGCGTGGGCGAACATTTGACAGAGGGCACGGCATCTCTTTTGTAATTTCCTGCCGTAAAATTACCGACGACCAGCACAATGCGAGCGTGCCTTTAGAAATCGTTTTTAAAAACGCATTTTAATTTACGATAAACTTAACGTTAGCACTGCATTATTCACTTTATATTTGATAACCTATAAAAATAGGCAGCATGTAGCGAATCACCTTGTGTAAGGTTGAGTATATAAAAAGCGAATATTGATCGTCAGCTTTTGCCAATATCGGCCTTTCGACAAGCCGGTGCGGAGGCCAAGTTTGCCCATGCTCAAGCGATCCGGGCTGCGGGAAATGGCAAAAGGTCAGGTCCGCGTTCAAGAAAATGCCGAAGCGCCCCAGTCTAGACGGTTGTGGTCGTTAGATTTGCGCCGCTGCCCAGGCTTCGGCATCAACCAATTCCATAATCCGCACAAAGCGCATATCGCGGACCGGGCCGGGCGCTGAGAGCGCGTTCGCGAGCTTGGCTTCGTCGACAAGGCCGAAGGCGGCCAGACGGCCGCCGAGCAGCATATCCCGGATAGCCTGTCGCTGCCGGTCGAAGATCGTCGCGACGAAGCCGGTGGGCGTGCCTTTCGACCGGCGCGCAATGACTTCTTCGGGGAGATCAGGCGCGAAGGCGCGGCGCGCGGTTGCCCGGTCGCGTCCCGGCGCGAGCCAATGCCAGCTCGGAACACGCAGGCACGCCTCCACGACGGGCTGCGAGACCAGCGGTGAAATTGCCTGCTGCGGTGCCTGGGCATTGATCGCCTCCACCAGATTTTGCGCCGGGGCGAGCAGAGCGACGTGGCTTGCACGACCGGCCAGGACACCCGTCGGCGGCAGGAACCAACGGTGCGCGACCGTGTCGGCGATGATCGATCGTGCCGCATCGGAGAGAAACGCGACCGCCGGCGGCTGGCGTGAGGCTGGCGAGCGCAGCCAGGCGCGATGCACCGCGCGCCAGGCCAGTGCCCAAGTCCCGGTCTGGCCCAGGTCGCCGAGTGCCCGCGCGGCGCTCCAAAATCGCTTGTCCGGACCGCCGGTGGCGAGGCAGTCGGCGAGGATCGAGACGGTGCGCGAAGCGAAGAAGACATTGTCGCCACCGCCGCCATCGATGAGGATATCGGCTCCGCATCGCTCTGCGATTTCGGCTGCGGTCGAATCCTGCGCCTGCGTGAAGCAGCGATGCACCGGATAGGGCATATGCGCCGCACCCGAGCGACGGACATCGATGCGGTCAGCATCGAATGTCCGTGTCAGCAGTTCGATGCCGGTCGTCCGGGCGACCATTTCGGCATAGCGCCTCTCGTCGCTCGCGGCGTCATCGCCGATGAGGTTGAGGCCGATCACCTCGGTCCCGGTCGCTTTGAGACTGGCGGCCACTATCGCCGAATCGAGCCCACCGGAGAGCAGCAAGACGGCTCGATCATGGCCGGCGACGCGGGCGCGCACGGCAAGATGCACCGCATTGCGCACGGCGCGAGACGCTTCCACGGGATCGTCGATCATCCGGTCTCGACCGACGAAGGCCCAGGGCGACCACAATGTCTCGCATTCAACCCCGTTCACCGAGACGAGCAGGCGATCACCGCCGCGCAGTTCCTCCACGCCGTCTAGGCAGGTCTCGCAGCGCCGCCATTCGGGATAGGCGATGTGGCGCGCAAGGGCGCCCCGATCGATGGCGAAGCAGCATCCGAGGTCCGACAGCAGTGCCAGATCGGACGCGACCAAGAGGACGCCACCGTCCCGGGCATGATAACATCCCAGGTCGGCCATCGGTGCACGGACGACCGCCATGCCCCTATCGTCGGTCATGAAGGCGACATAGCTGCCCCAATAACGTTCGATCAGTTTTTGTCCACGCGACTGGGCGATCGCCGTCCATGCCGCATCGTCAAGCGTGGTTTCCGGCCGGGTGCTGCCCCGATAGAACAGTTCGCCGACTATCACATGGCTGCCAGCCTGTGTGATCTTGTGCCGGTGGTTGCTCCACAGCATGAAGCGATCGGTTTCGATCAGCGGCACGAGCGATGCCGCAGCCTTGCGCGCCCTCTCGATCTGCCCCGGCGGAAGCGGCTCGGCGGTAATCGCGATCAGCGCGAGAAAGCGGCGCCCTGTCATAAGACCAGGATCGGCGTGAAGGTCCGCACCATGTCGACGCGGTCGTTGACGAGGCGGTCCTCGTGCTGGACCCAGCAATGGGCGGAGAATGGGCCGAGTTGCACCCCCAGGACCACATCGGGCCGCATGCCCTTCGCGATCATGCGCGAGGCCACCGCGATGGAGTTTGCAAGACACAGATCAATCTGGCTGGCAAAATGCGCCGCCGAAACGAACCCGGCCATGATCCACTCTACCTCCCTTTCCGGAAAGGCACGGGATGTCGGCAAGCGCGACTTGCGGGTCGACAGCCAGGAAAGAGTCCGGCCGAGACCCGCTATCTTCAATCGTACGCGCGAGGCGGCAAGGCAGCATAGAGCGCTGGTCGTCCCGGCGAGGGCAGGCCGCGGAAGGTCCTTATCGAGAATACTCGTCTGCGGCATGACGATCGGGCGGCAGGCGGCCGGTGCCTCCGAAGCCGCCGACGCCATCAGCAGGCCCTGCGCCAGCAGTCCCTGGACGTGCACATCGTCTGGCGGCGGGGTGCCGTCTTCTGCCAGCGCCCGGAAGCTGTGCTCGGCTTCTGGCGACAGGCAGAAATACCGGTCTGCCACGATATCGAGAAAGATGATCCGGTCGCCGACGCGGCAGAAGGAGATGCCATTGCGAAGGGTGAAGCCCATGATCGAACGTCCAGGATCGCAGCCCAGATCGGCGCGCGATCCCATGGGACCGCGCGCCGACGCCGTCAGTCGTCGGCAATGCCGAAGAGCTGCTGGCCGTTCTTGGCATCGATGACCAGGCCGGCGCCGCCCTTGGTTTCGATGCTTGCGGTGCCGAGGTCGATCACTTCGTCTTCACGTTCCATGATGCACTCCTTCGTCCTGCTGCGAAATGCAGCCATGGCAGACTATGGAGGGCGGCTGGCTATCCGAACTTTATACGGATTCTATATGGATTTTGTTTGGCAGGGCGGCGGGCGTCAGTCCGCGCGGTAGACGGCCCGCACGATGTCGGCGGCAGCGCGACGACGGCGGCGATGATAGCTGCGGCACAGGATTTTCAGGTGCTTGCGTTCGGCGGTCCTGACGGCCTGCCACAGCGCCTCCAGTTCAGCGTGGATGCCGTCGAGCACATGCTCTTCGGCGGTCCGGACGGCGTGAAGGCGGGCGTTGAGCCGGTCGAGCGCGAGCGTATGCTCGCGATTGGCGGAATGGCGGGCAACGGCCAGAAACGTCGCCGCAGTCCGGTCGGCCAAGGCCGCATCGTCCGCGAGGTCGCCAAGGAGCGGAAGTGCGGCCGGGCGTCGCCATGCGTTGATGGCAAGCAGGACGAGTTCGGCCGACCAGTCATAGAGATCCGCAAGGCCCGGTTCATCGAGCGCAGGGACATGGAAGCCGCCGGCGGTACGTGTCTCCACCAGGCCCTCGCCAGTCAGTCGGTGGAGCGCGTCGCGTACGGGCGTCACGCTCGCGGCGAGCGGCGCGGCCAGCGCCGCCGGATCGAGCCTGTCGCCAGGCCGGAATTCACGGCTCATGATCCGGAGGCGCAGCGCCTGATGGACCCGTTCGGCGGTCGCCCCGGCGTTCACTGCGCTTCTCGCTGTTCCTGCGCATAGGCATCGACCAGCACCTGCTGGTCGGGCCGCAGCGCATCGACGGCGCCGAGCGGCCGGTCCGCGCGCCCGTCCAGCAGCACCGAAGGGCATTGTCCCTCGAAATTGCCGAGATTGGGCCGATGCTGGCGATAGCCGACCAGCGCCGCCAGATCGGGCGGGAACGTACGCGCGACCTCGGGGGGATAGGCGAGCCATTGGTTTTCATAGGGCTTGAGCCAGCCCAAGGCGTAGCCGATCACAATCCCGCGTCGCACGTCCCGTGTGCGGTTTGCACCCGCGCCGTGCAGCGTCGAGCCGAGGAACAGGAGCGCCGCGCCGGGCGCCATCTCAGCGGCGAGAGGCGCGCCGTCCGGCTCGGCCAGGGCGTTCGCGCCATGGCTTTCTGGCCAGACAAGCGTGGCGCCGTTTTCCTCCGCAAAATTGGTCAGCGGCCACATCACGTTGACGAGATATTCGATCTCGCCGACGGGACCGCGCCACATGTCCTGGTCGCGGTGCGGCAATTGTGCCGGCGCCCCGGGATGGACCGCGATCGCCTGGGTCGTATTGAGCTGGATGCATTCGCACCAGGGCGCGAGCACGGCCTCGACGATACCGAGAATGCGCGGGTGCTGGATCAGCGCCGCGGCGCCGGCCGCGCGCGTGAGCAGGCCGCCGAACCGCTTGGTGGTGCTGCCGTAGAAGCCGCCTTGGCCGAACGGCGTCGCCGCGAAATCGCCCGCCAGTTCATCATCGAGCGCGTGGATCTGCGCGGGCGGCAGGGCATCGGGAAGGACGCACCAGCCATGGTCGAGAAGGTCGCGCGCACTGCGGGTGATCTCGTCGTCGAGCCTGTCGATCATTGTCCTGCTCCTTTTTTCAGGCCGCGATGCGCTGGCTGTCCCGGATGGCCGGTGTCGCCTGGATGCCAGCCGCGGCGACCAGGCCGGGCGTGTCGGGGGCGATGTCGATGCGCAGCGCCGCCAGCATCGCGCCATCGACGACTTGCGGCAGGCCGAGCGGACGGCAGCGCCAGCCGAAGGCGAGGATCTGCTGGAACCAACCCATTTCGGCAATCGCGCTGTAGCCGGTGATGCCATGGTCCAGTGCATGATCGACGAGCGTGGTCACCAACGTGTCGCGCACGGCGCGGCGCTCGGCCGCGCGCAGCCGGCGGTCGAGGCAGAAGCGGGTGATCTCGAAAATGTCCGGGGCGCGCGGCGGCGCGTCCTCGCACAGGCCCGGATAGAGGTTGCCCAGAATGTGCGGTCGCATGGTCGGCAGCAGGCGCGCCGACCCCAGATGCGTCCCGTCGGGCTCGGTGAGGATCAGATAGGTGGCGTTGAGATCGTCGAACTGGTCGACTTCATAGCGGCCCTCGAGGACTGGAATGTCCCATTTGAGCAGGTCGACGAAGACCGACTTGCGCGCGGCGAACATCGCACGCAGCGCCGCGTCCGACGCGGACGGCGGGGCGGATTGCAGGATATGCAGCATGGCTCTTGCTCCCTTGGCCGTGATCGGCCGAAGGTCGGCGAGATGCCGGTCGCAGCGCTATGCCCGAAAAGGGGCATAGCGACGGCGAAAGATATCCGAGAAGGTGAGGGTTCCGTCGAACAGCGTCCGGATCACCAGCAATGTCCGCTTGTTCACGCCGTAGCGCTCGCAGGCCTGCTTGATATGCCGGGCCACCGTCTCTTCGCTGATCCCCAGGATGCGGCTGATCTCCCAGTCGCCCTTGCCGCGCGCAACCCACAGGACGCAGTCGCGCTGCCGGTCGGTCAGTGCCGGCCCCGGACGCGACAAGAGACCGCCGCGTCCCATCCACAATCGGCGTGCTGCTTCGAATGCGAAATTGCCGGCGAGTTGCGCCATCGGCAGCATTACGTGCGGCAGCGGCCGCCCCGCTTCGCTCGCAAAGGAGCAGGAACCGCGCGCTTCGCCCGGAACATGGGCCGGAACGGTGAAGCCGTCGCCGATGCCCTGTGCGCGGCCGAGCGCCAGGATCCGATGATCGGCCGGCGTCAACGGGATCATCGCCGCTATCTGCGACCAGGAAAAGCCGATGCTGGTGACATGGCTCGCGCGATGCACCGGGTCGCTCACGCCCAGGGCGTTCTCGTCATAATAGTCCGCCCAGCTCCGCGGATAATTATGCAGCCGGATCGCCGCGTCACCGGCCGTGGCCACATCGACATGATGGCTGAGCGCGAAATACTGGAAGCCCAGCTCCATGCTGATGGCGGCCATGGCCGCCATCAGCATGGAGCTGGGCTTCCAGTATTTCGCGCTCA
>JACESO010000023.1 GCA_013911745.1 Sphingobium sp.
GCGAGAGGGCGCGCCGGTCTGGCAATTGGCGGGCCTGAGCAAGCCCGAACCGCTGCCGACCGCCTTCACCATCAGCCTGGGCGAACCCGCCCGCATGGAGGCGGACGCGCGGGCGGCGGCGGGGCGCGGCTTCGGCCTGCTCAAATGCAAGCTGACCGGGGAGGGCGACCGGGACCGGGTCGCGGCGGTACGCGCGGGCGCGCCGGACGTGCGGCTGATCGTCGACGCCAATGAAAGCTGGCACGACCGCGACATCGCCGCGGAGGCGGCGGGCCTGGCGGCGCTGGGCGTCGAGATGGTGGAGCAGCCGATCCTTCACGGGCGCGAAGAGCGGCTGGCGGGGATCAGGGCGGCGGTGCCGCTCTGCGCCGACGAAAGCTGTCACACCCGCGCCGATCTCGATCGGCTGGGCGATTTCGACGCGGTGAACATCAAACTGGACAAGGCCGGCGGGCTGACGGAGGCGCTGGCGCTGGCGCGCGGGGCGCGGCAGCGGGGCTTCCGCATCATGGTCGGCTGCATGTTGGGTACGTCATTGGGGATCGCGCCCGCCGCGCTGGCGGCGCAGGGCGCGGACTGGATCGACCTGGACGGCGCGCTGCTGCTGGCGGAGGACCGGCCGGGCGGGCTGGCGATGGAAGGGGGCATGTTGCAGCCGGGTACGCTGTGGGGAACGGGTCAGTAACCCAGCGTCAGGCCGGCCGCATAATAGCCCGGTCCCGCATTGGCCTTCGCCCGCAGCTTGGGCAGCAGCGGCAGGGCTATGGTGGCATAGGGGCGCGTATCATCGCCGCTGAAGCGCACCCCTGCGCCAATGGTGGCGGACAGCGGGATGCTGTAGGCGGCCTCGATCCGGCCGTAGAGCTTGGCATCGCCATCGGCGAGATAGACGCCCGCGCCCGGCGTCAGGCTGAACCCCGCCAGCCCCAGCCGATAGCCCGCGCCGACTTCGGTTCCCCAATGGCCGTCCGCCCGGCCATAATTGACCTCCGCGCCCAATCCTTCGGCATGGGCGGCTACGGGCAGGCAAGTGGCGAGGACGGCGGCGGCGAGGAGGAAGGGCTTCATGCGCGTTGGGCTAAGCGTGCCGGACGCGCAGAGGCAAGGAAGGCGGGACGGGGCGAGTCGCGGATGCGGCGGGCTGCGCAGGTCAGAGGCTGCGATCGGGCCGGACGCCGCGTGCCACCTGATCGAAATGCAGATAGGCGTCGCTGAAACCGGCGGTGCTGCGCAACCCTTCCCAGTCGGGGATGCTGAGGTCGCGGCGGACCCGGCGAATGAGGCCGCGTTGCGCAAGCGATTTGAGCACGCGGTTCACATGCACCGTCGTCATGCCGGTCGCATCGCCGAGTTGCTCCTGCGTCAGCGGCAGGGTGAAGCCATCCGCCCGCGCCAACCCGGCAATCTCCAGCCGCCGGCCCAGTTCGCAGATGATGTGGGCGATGCGCGCCGTGCCGTCCCTGCGCCCGACATTGGCGATCCATTCCCGGAAGACCGATCCGTCGATCAGCGTATCCACCCACATGGCAAGTCCAAGGCGCGGATGGGACAGGACGAGATCGCGTATCGCCTGACGCGGGATGAAGGCCATGTCGCATCGGGTCAGCGCCTGCACGCTATGGTCCGCGATGTTGAGCAGTGTGCCTTCCAGATCGATGAAGTCGCCGACGATGTGGACACTGACGATCTGGCGCGCGCCGGCTTCCGTGACTTTCTGGCGGAAGGCGAACCCGCCCAGGATGACGCTGGCATAGTCGGGACGGTCGCCTTCGCGGACCATATAGACATTGGGCTCCACCATGCGGCGGTGGAGCGGCAGGGCAAGGAAGGCACCCCGGTCCGCGTCGTCCAGGGCGCCGCGCAGTTCCAGCTTGCGCAATATCTGGGAAAGAATGTGAGCGTGGGAAGTAGGCAACGGCGCTCTCCGCAACAGGGGCGGGGAGCAGGAAGGAACTCGCAGCCATAGACGACCAGCTTAGAACAGTTTCAGCGCGCCTGCCAGTCTGCGCGGGATGGCTGGCATTATCCCATGTCAGTCGCGCGCGGCATTGTGGCCGCGGTCAATGGCGTTCGACGTCGCGGACCGGCTGGACCTGCGGATAGGGCATGATCGCCTTGCCGTCCGGCGCGGCGGTGAAGCTGGTCTGGGTGGGATAGGCGAACTCGATCCCCTCGGCATTGAACCGCTTCCAGATGGCAAGGCCGATGCGGTGGCGCATGACGAAATAGTCATGATGGTCGGGGTCTGGCACGTCGAAATTCAGCTGATAGTCGAGGCTGCTGGCACCGAAGGCGACGATGCCGCAATTGACGAAGATCAGCCCTTCGGCTTCCACCACTTCCCGCAGCATCTCAGGGATTGCCTCTGCCTTGTTCTCCGGCGTCTGGTAGACGATGCCGATGGCGTAGGTGACGCGGCGCTGGACCAGCGTCTGGAGGCTGGTGATCTCCTTCTGCAGCAGGTTGGCGTTGGAAATGACCTTCTTCTCGCCGCTCATCGCGCGCAGGCGGGTGCTCTTGAGGCCGATCTTTTCCACGCGGGCGGTGGTCTGGTCGTAAGTGATGACCTCGCCCCGGCGAAAGGGCTTGTCGAAGATGATCGACAGCGCGGCGAACAGGTCGGAGAAAATGCCCTGCGCGGCGAGGCCGATCGCGATGCCGCCGATGCCCAGGCCCGCGACCAGGCCGGTGACGTTGACGCCCAGATTGTCGAGCACGACGATCGCGGCGATGGCGAACAGCGCGAAGCTGACCAGCACGCGGATGAGGCCCATGGCGTTGGCCAGCGTCTCGCCCCCGCCATCCTCCGCCAGCGTCTTCCGCTCGATAAGGCCGAGGATGATCTCCCGCGCCCAGAGCGCGGCCTGCAACACGGTCGCGATGGTGAAGAGGAAGGCGACCGTGCGATAGAGCGACGGCGGTGCGTCGGCATAGCCCACGACCAGCCGGGCCGCGACCATGACCATGAAATAATGGGTGGTCCGCGCCGCCGCGCGGCTCAAGACCTGGGCATAGCCCAGCGGATCGCCGCGCGTGCCGCGATGCCGCTTGCCCAGTTCGCGCAGCGCCGCGAGCGCGAGATAGATGAGCACACCCGCGCCGATCGCGATCAGGATCGAGAGATAATGGACCTGAAACCAGGCGATGGTCGAATCCCACATCTCGCGCAGATTGGGCGCGTCGACCTTGATCGCGGGGAGGGCTGGATCTTTCTTGTCGGCCATGGGTGGACCTATTGGACCAGATCAGGCCGCGACCGCAAGCGGGGTGCAATCGGCGACCGCGTCGAGGAAGGCGATGAGCCCCCGCTCCTCCCGCGAGAGGTAGCGGGTGCGGCGGGGCAGCCGAAGCCCTGCGCGCCATTCGTCCTGCCCGTCATGACACAGTGCGATCAGCGCGGGGTGGACATAGCTTTTGCGGCTGATCGCCGGCGTATTGCCCAGCGCCTGCGCCACCGGCTCCAGCAATTGCTTGAGCGTGACATGCCCCGCCGCCAATGTCTCGAAGGCGATGGCGGTCGCCCCCCATGTGCGGAAATGCTTGGCGGTGAAGGGGCCGCCCATGGCCTGCGCGATATAGGCGTTGACGTCGCTGGAGGTGATGGGGCGGGGTTCCCCATCTTCGTCCAGATATTGGAACAGGTGCTGGCCGGGCAGATCCTGCACCTGCCGCACGAAGCGGAGCAGGCGCGCATCGGTGATCGTCTGCTGCTGTTCCTTGCCCGACTTGGCGCGGAAGCGCAGGGTCAGCGAGCGGCCGTTGAGGTCGATGTGGCGGCGGCGCAGCGTGGTCGCGCCGAAGCTCTTGTTGGTGGTGGCATAATGTTCGTTGCCGACACGCAGCTTCGCAAGGTCGAGCAGGCGCACGACGGCGGCGACGGTGCGGTCCTTGCGCAAGCCGCGTTTCGACAGGTCGCTTTCCAGCCGGGCGCGCAGTTTGGGCAGGGCACGGCCGAAATCGGGGCAGCCGGCATATTTTTCCGCCTCCCGCGCGGCGCGGAAATCGGGATGGTAGCGATATTGGCGGCGGTTTCGGTCGTCATAACCGACCGCCTGGATATGCCCCCAAGGCGAAGGGCAGAACCAGCAGTCGCGATAGGCGGGGGGCAGCGCGATGCGGTTCAGCCGCTCGATCTCTTCCCGGTCGGTGATGCGTTTGCCATCGGGATCAAAATAGGCCCACCCGCGCTTCAGGGCGCGTCGCGTGATGCCGGGAATGCTGTGGTCCGCATGGGTGACGGTCTGTTGGGGCATGTCTGTCCTTCTCATGCCCGAAAACCCGCCGTTCATCGCTTCGTTCCGCAACCTTGGGCCGGTCAGGGCCGTTAGAGGGCCTTCCGCTTAACCCAGGAGAGTTGCCATGCCGTCCATCGAGAAAAGCCGTGTCCTGATCCTTGCCACCGACGGGTTCGAGCAGTCCGAACTGTTCGAGCCGCGCGAAAAGCTGATCGAGGCGGGCGCGACCGTCACGCTCGCGTCGCCGGGGACCGATCCGATCCAGGGCATGGAGCATGACGAGAAGGGCGATACGATCACGCCCGACATCACGCTGGATCAGGTGGATATCGAACAATATGACGGCCTGCTGCTGCCCGGCGGGGTGGCCAACCCCGACACATTGCGCACGCAGGACAAGGCGGTCGAGATCGTGCGCAACTTCACCCTGTCCGGCAAGCCCGTCGCGGCGATCTGCCACGGGCCATGGCTGCTGGTGGAGGCCGATGTGGTGGACGGGCGGACGGTGACGTCATGGCCTTCGGTCCGCACCGACCTGGCCAATGCGGGCGCCAGCGTGGTCGACCGTGAGGTGGTTGTGGACGGGAACCTCATCACCAGCCGCAAGCCGGATGACATTCCTGCCTTCGTCGACGCGTTCAGGACAGCCCTGGCCGACGTAGCCACAGCGGACGCCTGACCCACAGGCGCGCGTCGCCGTCCATGCGCCAGGGCATCGGGCGGCGGCGTAGCGTCGAGAGATGCGCGAGTGCGAGCGTTGCGCAGACGAGTCCGGCCGGCCAGGCATAGGGAAGCGTGGCTGGAAGCAGCAGCGGCAGGAGCAGGGCGGCACCTAGCCCCGCCGTCGAAAGGCCTAGCGCGCGCGGTTCGCCATCGGGGCCGCGCAGCCAGAACAGGCAGGCGAGTATCCCGGTGGAGAAGGCAAGCGCATGGGCGACTACGCCCGCCTGGACATGGGCGAGAGCGGGGACGGCGGCGACCAGCAATGCGCCGATGGCCGAACGCGGCAGTTTGCAGAGCGCATGGGTGCTGAACGGATAGATCAGCAATTCACCGGCCAGCGCCGCCGACAGGATCGCCCCCATCTGATCCGCATCTCCGGCGATAAGGGCGACGGTCGCGAGCGCCGCCCATCGCGTCAGGCGGAGCGGGGCCATGCGGATATGGCTGATCCACGACGGGGCGCCGCGCGGCGCGCGCCGGCGGTCGGCAAGACGCAGGTGGAAGCCGCCGAGCAGGAACAGGGCGCTCAGCAGGGCGGGCGACAGGCCCGGCCCGATCAGAGGCGAGCCGAGCAACAGGCCCAGTAGCAGGCCGTGGGCAAGGCAGAGCGCGCGCATCTCTCCCGTCATGCAGGCAGCCCGTTCTGCGCGGTCAGCGCTGCGGCAAGCTGTTCCCGCGCGGCCGCCTTTCGCCGGCGGGTGAGATAGGTATCCAGCCCGATCTGCAGCGCCAGCATCATGAAGATGAAGGGCTGATAGGCGATGCCTACGAACAGTGACCCGATCATATAGACGATGTGCCCCTGCTGCAGCGCGAGCGCATAGGGCGCGATCCAGGCTTCGTCCGGCTTGTCCGACCGCCGCCAGGCACGGCGGATCATTTCGGTGCGGATGAAGCAGATGCCGTGGATCAGCGCCCAGATGAAGAAGCCGAAATAGCCCTGTTCGCCCAGCATTTCGAAATAGGCGCTGTGATAGGCGCGGCCCCGGTCGGTAACGATGCGGCGCTCGATCCGCGCGCCGCCCGAATCGACGATGGTTTCCTGCGTGAAATAGCTGAAGCTGTTCTGGAGATAATTGTCGAAGCCGCCGCCAGCGGGGTGCGTCTTCACATAGTCGAGCGTCCACATCCACACCGCGACGCGGGTGGAGGCGCTTTCGTCGCCCTGATGGTTTTCGATCGTCTGCATCCGCTGCGTGAAGCTGGCAGGCAGGAAGGGGATGGAGACAAGCGCGCCGAGCAGGAGCAGGGGGCCGTAGACGAACTTGCGCTTCGACCGGAGCAGCATCATGCCCGCCAGGATGACGAGGCAGACGAGGCCGGTGCGCGCTTCGGTGCCGATGGGCATCAGCATGCAGGCGAAGCAGAGGCACCAGGCGAATCCCTTCACGCGCCAGTCCGGCGGGAAGATGGTGCCGTGCTGCGTCAGCCACAGGATCAGCGGGATCAGCGAGATGGCGACGCAGGAGATGATGGAGCCTTCGTACAGGCCGCTGTTATTCTCCACCATCAGGTTGAGCACGCCATAGCCGCCGCCCGACAGCGCCGTCTTCATGCCGCCGTTGATGATGATGGTGCTGGCGCACAGGATCATGAACAGGGTCAGCGCCTCTATCCGAAGGCGCGTGCGCAGCACCAGCGGCAGGAAGATGCCGGCGATGATCGCCTTCCACACCCAGTTCCATTTGGTGAGCGCCTCGACCGGGAAGTCTGCGTGGAGCGTGGTGTAGCCGCACCAGGCGACCAGCACGAGCATGAGGCCTTGGCGGACCGAGAAGCGGCAGTCCTTCTTGTCGTCCAGCACCAGCCATGATCCCACCATCAGCGCGAAGGCAATGGCCGAGATCGGGATGGAATTGAGCAGGACGTAGGACAGCCGCTGCGGCGAGACGATGTCGATATAGGCGTAGAGCGCGACCAGCAGGAAGGGGCGGCGCAGTCCCATGAGGCCGAATAGCCCCAGGAAGGCGAGGAAGAAGAGGTCACGCATTGGCGCGGTCCTCTTGGCGCGCGGGCGATTCGCCGGGATCGGGATCGCGGTCCAGATCCGCGCGCGGCAACAGCTTCCACGCGGCGAGCAGGATGACGCCATGGCTGATGAGGAGGGAAAGGGCGTCGATCATCGGGGGAAGGGGAATCCGCTATGCACGGTCATCCTCCTAGCCCCACAGAGTTTATGGGCCGTTAAACCTTTTCCGGCAGACACAGCGGGCTATGACTCGCATTCTCCATGTGCTGGACCACAGCCTGCCGCTGCACAGCGGCTATACCTTCCGGACCCGGGCGATCCTGCGCGCGCAGATGGCCAGGGGCTGGGACGTGCGCGGCATCACCGGCTATCGCCACATCGCGGACGGTCCGCTGGAGGAGGTGGTGGACGGCATTCGTTTCCACCGCACCCCCGGCCAGCCGGCCGAGGGCAATCCCCTGATTCGCGAATGGCGCGACATTTCCGCCCATGCCGACGCGATCGACGCACTGGTGCGGCAATGGCGGCCGGACGTCATCCACGCCCATTCTCCGGTGCTGAACGCCATGGCCGCGCAAAAGGCGGCGAAGCGGCATGGCCTGCCCCTGATCTACGAGATCCGCGCCTTCTGGGAGGATGCGTCGGTCGGCAACGGGACGGGGACGGAAGGAAGCCCGCGCTACTGGCTGACGCGCCAGCTCGAAACCCATGCGGTGCGCCAGGCTGATGCGGTCGCCGTCATCTGCGAAGGACTGCGCAGCGACCTGATCGCGCGCGGCATCGACCCCGACAAGATCATCGTGTCGCCCAACGGCGTCGATCTCGACCAGTTCGGCGATCCAGTGCCGCGCGATCCCGCGCTGACGGCGAAGCTGGGGCTGGAGGGTGCCGACGTCGTCGGATTCATCGGCAGCTTCTATGATTATGAGGGGCTGGACGACCTGATCGCCGCCCTGCCGCGACTCGTGCGGGCGCGGCCGCGGGCCAAGCTGCTGCTGGTGGGCGGCGGGCCCATGGAGCAGGCGCTGCGCGACCAGGCGATGGCGTCGCCCTTCGCCGACCATATCGGCTTCGTCGGCCGGGTGCCGCACGATCAGGTCGAACATTATTATGCGCAGGTCGACGTGCTGGCCTATCCGCGCAAGGCGATGCGGCTCACCGACCTGGTGACGCCGCTGAAACCGCTGGAGGCGATGGCCCAGGGGCGGCTGGTCGCTGCATCCGCCGTGGGCGGGCATCGCGAACTGATCGAGGATGGCGTCACTGGCACGCTGTTCGCGCCGGACGATCCCAAGGCGCTGGCTGCGGCGCTCGCCGGCCTGTTCGCTGATCGGGCCATGTGGGACGAACGCCGGATCCAGGCGCGGCGCTTCGTCGAGCGCGAGCGTAACTGGTCGTCAAACATTCTGCGTTACGAACCCGTTTACCAGCGTCTGCTGGCGCGCGGATCGGCCGCGCGGCGGGCGGCCTGAAGGGAATGATCGAAGGATATGAACGGGTCGGACCGGGGCAGGAAAACGGCGGAGCATCGGCGCGGCCGTGTCGCGGCCTTCGCCGCGCTCGCCACGGCGCTCGCCATGTTGTGGATGCCGGTCGGCCTCATCGAAACGGTGGTGGCGTCGAGCGGCGTCAGCGAAGCGGTGCCGGCAGCGGCTCCGCCGCTGGGCATGACGGCGCGGCTGACGCTGGCGGCCTTCGTCGGCCTGATGGCGGCCGGCGTGACGCAATGGATGGCGCGCGCGCCCGTGGACGCGCCGCATGAGGAAGAGGAAGAAGCGCGCGTAAGTCGCGCCAAGGGAGCAAAGACGATGGGTTTCGCATTTTCCAAGCTGACTGCCCTGGCGCGGGGGCGCGCTGCGCCTGTCGTCAGCCACGACGCGCCGTCGCTGCGCCGGGCCGACGCGCAGCCCGACGCCCGGCCACGCCCGCCCATCTTCGCCAGCCGCGACTTTGACGGCCTGGAGATTTTCGCCCGACCGGACAGCGGCCGCGCGCCGGTCCCGGCGGTTCGCGACGATAAGGCCGAAGTGGCCGAGGCGGTCGAACAGCCCGCCGCCGGTCCCGCCTTCCTGCGGCCTGCCTTGGCCACGCCGGCCGTGGACATGGACGAGGCGGAGGTGACTCGCGAACCGATACTGGAAGAGGCGCAGCCATGGACGCCGCAAGCGTCCGTGCCTGTCGAAGAGCCGCTCACGCCGCTGCCCTTGCGGATGCCGACCCATGATCTGTCGGTCCGGGAGTTGACGGAACGGCTGGAACGCGGCCTTGCCATGCGAGCCCGCACCGCGACTGCACCATCGCGCGAAGGCGGCGTCATCGCGGACATGCCCCCCGCCCGCCGGGTGCCGGTGCGCGATCGGGTCGCGCCCGACACCGACGAGGCGTTGCGGGCCGCGCTGGGCGCGCTACGCTCAATGGCCGGCGGGCGCTGATCCGTCACCAGTCCTGAATGGTGAGCGCCGACAGGTGCAGCATGACGCCTTCCGCGTCCGGCTGACTGAGGTCGACGCTTATGTCCGCGACGAAATGGCCCGGCAGGGTCCATTCCGCCTCGCCGATGCCCTGTGTGAAGGCGGCAGCGCGGCTGGCGAAATCGACGCCGCTGATCCGCAGGCGCACCAGATGGCGGCGCCCGTCGAACAGGGCGCTGGCCCAGGGGCGACTCGTTGCCTGCTCGACCGTGGTCATGCCGTCGGCGCGCGCGACCAGCTGATCCAGCAGGCGGGGCAGCGGGTCGGCCGGTTCTTTTCCTATTCCTTTGCTTCGGACGATTTTTGTCGGCTCGAAGGCGTGCACGGCGCTTGTCATTGGCTCATGCTCCTGCGATATGTGTTCATGAAATGTTCTATACGTCTTTTCACGCGGTCCCCCGGTTGACGGCCCAGGCGCAGGTCAAAGACCAGGCGCGGGTCGCGCGCGCATTCGCGGCCGAAACGCGTGGGTGGCATGTGGAACTCCCGCAAGAATCGCTCGATGGCGGTCAGCATGTGCGTCCTTCTCCTCCGAATGGCCGACTCGCCCGGTGCGAATCGATAGGGTTATTCCTATCTCACTGGCAATTTCCTACTTGTCTAGGAAAATTCCTGTCCCTATGGATGTGTCATGGATGAATCGCAGCATGCGCGTGTCGCACTCGACCGGCTGATTGCCGAGCGGGGCGAAAACTACGCCGACCTTTCCCGGCTGATCGGGCGCAACGCCGCCTATATTCAGCAGTTCATCAAGCGCGGAACGCCGCGCAAGCTGGACGAGTCGGACCGGCGGGTGCTGGCGCGCTATTTCGGCGTACCCGAAACCATGCTGGGCGGCATGGACGAGGCTGCGGGGCAACCCGCGCGCACGCGCGGCCTGCCGGCGGTGGTGGCGGTCCCGCGGCTGGCGCTGGGAGCATCCGCCGGCGTCGGCTCGCTGGACGATGACGAACGGGCGGCGGGCGTGATGGCGTTCGACGCGCGCTGGCTGCGCTATCTGGGGGTGCGGCCGCAGCGCGTGTCGATCATCCGCGTCGATGGCGAATCCATGGCGCCGACGCTGAACGATGGCGATGACATCATGGTCGATCATGACGACGCGGCGGAACGGCTGCGCGATGGCGTCTATGTGCTGCGCCTGGACGGCGTGCTGATGGTGAAGCGTGTCGCCTTGGGGCCGATGCGCGGCCATTTCAGCGTATTGAGCGACAACAGCCATTATCCCGACTGGACGGATATCGATCCGGGCCTGGTCGATATCGTCGGGCGGGTGGTCTGGACCGGGCGGCGCTTGAACTGATCGGCTTTCCTCTTCATCTGGAAGGGATGATGGCAGGAGTGCGCAGCGCGTGAACGATAATGGCGCGGTAATCGAGAAGGCGATCCAGTGGCGCGGCGCGCCCATGGCGCTGGCAACGGTAGTGTCCACCTGGGGGTCCGCGCCGCGGCCTCGGGGCAGCCACATGATCGTGCATCAGGACGGCCGGTTCGAAGGCAGCATCTCGGGCGGCTGCGTCGAAACCGACGTGCTGCAACGCGCGGCGGAAGTGATCGCCGGGCGGCCTTCGCACGTGGAAACCTATGGCGTGGCCGATGGCGATGCATGGCAGGTCGGGTTGCCCTGCGGCGGCGAGATCGCGGTGATGGTGCAACCGGTCAGCGAGGCCGGCTTCCCGCCCGCATTGTTTGAGCGGATCGCGCAGGAAAGCGCGCGCGGCCGCGCCCTGACGCTGGCGACGGACCTTGGGACGGGCGTCACGCGGGAAAGCGCCGGCGAAGGGGACTTCCTCAACCGCTACGACCCGCCCCGTCGCCTGCTGATCGTGGGCGCGGTGCAGATCGCGCAAAGCCTGGCGCCGCTCGCCCAGGCGATCGGGGTGACCCCGGTGGTGATCGATCCGCGCGGCCGCTTCCTGACGGAAGAGCGGTTTCCGGGCGTGGAACTGGACGACCGCTGGCCCGACGAGGCGGTGGCGGCCCGCCATCCCGGCGAATCCACGGCGGTCGTGACTCTCAGCCACGACATCAAGATCGACGATCCCGCGCTGATGGCGGCGCTTCGCGCGCCGACCGGTTATATCGCCGCGCTTGGGTCGCGCAGAAGCCATGCCGCGCGGTTGGAGCGTCTGGCGGCGCAGGGATTTTCCGCCCACGATCTTGCCCGGATCGATGGTCCGGCCGGGCTGGACATCGGGGCGACCGGCGCGGCGGAGATCGCCCTGTCGATCACGGCGGGCATGGTCGCGGGCTTCAACGCCCGGCGATGAAAAGGTCCGCCCTCCGCCGCAAGGGAAGGGCGGAGGGCGCATCCCTGGAAGCTGTCGGGCACCGAAGGACTGCCGCGGCGTAGCAAGCCGACAGGAAACAGCAATACCCAATTTAAGGGATTTGTAAATTTTTCAGTCGTAAAATTAAAATCCGTTGTAATATAATTGCCAAATCAGCAGCAGCGTCCGCCCCCTTTGCCGCCATAGCGCGCTTGCTGCCGGTCCCGAAAAAACTGCGTGCGGTCCATCACCGGTTGGCCGGGATGGTGGGCCATCATATGGCGCACATAGGCATCATAGTCCGGCACGCCAACCATGGATCGTGCCATCCGGCGCAAAATGTGAAGCCATTCCATCATGATAGCGTGCTCATCCCAGCGGGGATTTCCTGCGCGGTCGCATGACCGACGCGACGCGCGGCCAGACAGGTCCGGATCGTGAAGAAGAGGAGCGACAGCACCACGGCCAGGAATAGCGCCACCAGCGCGGCGTCGACGCGGTCGTTGAAGATGATCTGCCGCATCTGCGCCATGGATTTTGCGGGCGCCACTATCTCACCCCTGTCCGCCGCGCCCTCGAATCGGGCGGCATGGGCGATGAAGCCGACCTTGGGATCGGTGGAATGGAGCTTGAGCCAGCCCGCGGACAGCGTGCAGACGAGCAGCCATGTGGCCGGCAGCATCGTCACCCAGGCGAAGCGGTCCCGCTTCATGCGGAAGAGGACGGCCGTCCCCAGCATCAGCGCGATGGCGGCCAGCATCTGGTTGGAGATGCCGAACACCGGCCAGAGCGTGTTCACCCCGCCCAGCGGATCGGTGACGCCCTGATAGAGGAAGAAGCCCCACGCCGCGACGGTCAGGGCCGTAGCGACGAAGCCGGGCCACTGGCGCGCGCTGTCCTTGAAGGGTGGTACGGCCAGCGCGATCAGATCCTGCAGCATGAAGCGCCCGGCGCGGGTGCCGGCGTCCACGGCGGTCAGGATGAACAGCGCCTCGAACAGGATGGCGAAATGATACCAGAAGGCCTTCATCGCCGGCCCACCGACGACATGGCTGAAGATTTCCGCCATCGCGACCGCCAGCGTCGGCGCGCCGCCCGCGCGGCTGATGATCGTATGTTCGCCCACGTCCTTGGCCGTTTGTGCGATCAGGTCGGGCGAGATTGGGAAGCCCATGGCGGTGACGGCGGCGGACGCGCTCGCCGCGTCGGTGCCGATCAGCGCGGCGGGACTGTTCATCGTGAAATAGATGCCGGGATCGAGGATCGACGCGCCCACCAGCGCCATGATCGCCACGAACGCTTCCATCAGCATCGCGCCATAGCCGATCAGCGGGGCGTCGGCTTCGCTGGCGATCAGCTTGGGCGTGGTGCCGCTGGCGATCAGGGCATGGAAGCCCGACACGGCTCCACAAGCGATGGTGATGAAGAGGAAGGGGAAAAGTCCGCCCGCCCAGACCGGGCCGTTGCCGTTCACGAAGGGGGTGACGGCGTGCATCTTCAAGGGCGGGGCCATGATGACGATGCCGATCGCGAGCGCCGCGATCGCGCCGATCTTGAGGAAGGTCGAGAGATAGTCGCGCGGCGCCAGCAGCAGCCAGACGGGGAGGACGGAGGCGACCGCGCCATAGCCGATCAGGATCCAGCAAAGCCGGACCGGCGTGAAGGTGAAGGCCGGCCCCCAGACGGGCGAGGCGGCGACCGCCTGCCCATAGACGATCGCGGCGAGCAGGCCGACCAGGCCGAGCAAGGATACTTCGCCGATGCGGCCCGGCCTGATCCAGCGCGTGTAAGCACCCATCGCAATCGCGAGCGGCACGGTGGCGGCGACGGTGAACATGCCCCAGGGGCTTTCGGCCAGCGCCTTGACCACGATCAATGCCAGCACCGCCAGGATGATGACCATGATCATGAAGGCCCCGAACAGCGCGATGGCGCCGGCCGCCTGCCCCATTTCCATGCGGATGAGTTCGCCCAGCGACTTGCCGTCGCGGCGCATGGAGATGAAGAGGACCATGAAGTCCTGCACCGCGCCGGCCAGCACGACGCCGGCGATGATCCAGAACGTGCCGGGCAGATAGCCCATCTGCGCCGCGAGCACCGGTCCCACCAGCGGCCCCGCACCTGCGATCGCCGCGAAATGATGGCCGAACAGCACGGTGCGGTCGGTCGCGACATAGTCAAGCCCGTCGGCGCGGCGGATGGCCGGCGTCGGCCGCGCGGGATCGAGCCGCATCACATGGCGCGCAATGAACAGCGCATAATAGCGGTAGGCGACCAGGAAACAGCTGACCGCCGCGACCACGATCCAGAGCGCGTTCACATTCTCCCCGCGCGAAATCGCCAATACCGCGAGCGCCACCGCGCCGACGATCGCCGTCAATATCCAGGGCAGGTGTCGGATCATGTCGCCTCACTAGATGCTGGAAGACCTGGCCCCGAACGGCCGTGCACGGCCGAGCAGATGGCCAGCTCCGAAATTAGCTCGGTTGTCACCCTAAGCCGCCCGACCCGAAAGACAACCGCTCGCCCCGTCAAAACGGAACGCAACCCGCCCGCCGCCCGTTGCTTCCTTCCCGCCGCAACCAGAGTGCCCGATGACCTGCGATCCAACCGCCTTCGATCCGCCGCCAGAGGCGAAGCAATTCTATGCCGACAGCCTTAGGGAACTGGTGTCGTCCGGCATCCCGTTCATGCTGTCGGGCACCTATGCGCTCGGCTGCCACACGGGCATAGTTCGCCCGACCAAGGATCTGGACGTGTTCTGCAAGGCGGGCGACGCGCCCCGCATCCTCGCCCATTTCCGGCATCTGGGCCATGAGGTCGAGTTCGAGGACGAGCGCTGGATCGGCAAGGTGTGGAAGGACGGTAATTTCTTCGACGTCATCTACAACATCTCCTCGGCCAGCCTGCCGGTGACGGAGGAATGGTTCCGCGACGCGTCCCACGCCGATGTCTATGGCATCCGCGTGCGCATCACGCCGCCGACCGAATTCATCCTGTCGAAGATATTCATCCAGGATCGCTATCGCTATGATGGCGCGGATGTCGCGCACATGATCCTGAAACAGCATGAGGCGATCGACTGGCAGAAGCTGCTCGATGCGGTGGAGCTGCACTGGGAGGTGCTGCTCATCCACCTGCTCAACTTCCGCTTCATCTATCCGACCGAGCGGCATTGCATCCCGCTCTGGCTGTTCGAGGAACTGCTGGGCCGGTTGCAGACGCGGGCCGAATTGCCGGTGCCCAATATCCGCGTATGCAGGGGCAGGCTGCTCTCTCCACGCGACTATCTGGTCGACATCACCGAATGGGGCTTCGCCGACGTGGTCGGCAAGGGACTGGAGGAAAGCCATGATCGCAACAAGTGAGAACGCAGCGAGGTTTGGCCCACCGGGCAGCCTGACCGTCGCCGCCATCGGCGACCTGCATGTGACCGACCAGCAGGAGCATAAATATCGCGATCTGTTCGCTGAAATTTCCGACAAGGCCGATGTGCTGGCGCTGTGCGGCGACCTCACCAATTTCGGCAAGACGCGCGAGGCGGAGATATTGGCGGAGGATCTGCGCGCCTGTTCCATTCCCATCGTCGCCGTGCTGGGCAATCACGACCATGAATGCGGCCAGCCCGAGGAAGTGGCCCGCATCCTGAACTGCGCGGGGGTCACCGTGCTGGACGAGCAGGCGGTCGAGATAAAGGGGGTGGGCTTTGCGGGGGTCAAGGGTTTCGTCGGCGGCTTCGGCCGGGGCGAGCTGGGCGCGTTCGGAGAGCGCGCCATCAAGGGTTTCGTCGAGGAATCCATCAACGAGGCGCGCAAGCTGGAAAATGCGCTGCGCACGCTGCGTACCGAGCGCGTGGTGGCGGTGCTTCACTATGCGCCGATTGCCCAGACGGTGGAAGGGGAACCGGCGGAAATCTTCCCCTTTCTGGGGTCATCGCGCCTTGCAGACGCGATCGACCGTTTTGACAATGTGCGCTTCGCGGTCCATGGCCATGCCCATCGCGGCACCTTCGAGGGGAAGACGCCGCGCGGCGTGCCGGTCTATAACTGCGCGCAGTTCGTGGTGTCGGAACAGTTCGGCCGGCCCTATGCGCTGATCGCGGTATAGATGCAGGCGCGCGGCGGCAGGCTTGGGAGCATGGATGTGAGAGATCGGCGGACACGGGGTTTCACCCTTTCATGGACGATGCTCTCGCCCGTTCCGTTGCTCCTCTCCGCCTGCGTCGGGCCGCCGGCCGACAGGGCCGCGCCCGCGCCCGCGCCTGCTCGGGCCACGCCCCAACCCGCGCGTCCGGCTCCACCGCCCGCGTCTGTCGCTGAACAGGCAAGCGATGCTGGCCTCACGGAATGGCAATATCGTCCGGTCGTGCCCGGTTCCTGGACCTATCGGGTGGAAGGGAATGGTTCGGTGGCGACCTTCGGGTCCGGGGCTGAGACCGTCACGCTTCGGTGCGATCGGGCCAGCCGGCGGATCAGCCTTGGACGGGCGGCATCGGGGCAGGCGTTGGGCAATGCCAATGCGATCACGCTGCGCACCAGCTATGGCGCGGTTGTCTGGCCCGCAACCTTCATGGGCGGGGCGTCGCCGCAAATGGTCGCCACGCGGACGGCATCCGACGCGGTTCTGGATCAACTGGCCTATAGCCGCGGCAAATTCGCGCTGGAAAGCGCCGGTCAGCCTGCGCTGATCCTGCCCGCTTGGGCGGAAATCGGTCGAGTGATCGAGGATTGTCGCGGCTGAGCCGTTTCGCTGCGCTTCGCGGACGCGAAAGTATGATTCGAAAAAAGAAAATTACAAGCCTTGATCGCCGCCTGCGTCTGATTCACTATGATGTCGTGGCCGAACAAAGGCTTGAAACCGGCGACGGCCACGCGGGCTTCAACATAGCGAAAGGAGGTGATCCGATGTCTCATGGTTCAGCAATGGGGTCGGTCAAGTCCATTCGGGGAATGCGCCGCTGAGCGACGCCGCTGCGTCGATCCTTTCCATGACGATGACGATGTGAGAGCCGGCACACAGGCCGTCGCTCGTCGCAGGACAGGATAGCGCGAACAGACATTCTCCTTGGGCGGCACTTCCGGCCGCTGACCATGTCAATGATGGGCCGTCGGGGCTTTCGCACCCGGCGGCCCCTCTCATTTTTTGGGAGGTGGGAGCGTGGTGCGTGCCTGTCGGCTGATATTCCCTCTCCTCCTTTGGGAGAGGTAGCGAGACTTGCTGAGCGAAGCGAAGTTAGTCGCAGCTAGGAGAGAGGGATCGACGCACCGCCCCCTCTTCCAACTCCGCCTAATTCGCTCCGCTCATAAGGCTCCTTATCCTTCTCCCCCGAGGGGAGAAGGGCTACCGCGCTGCGCCGAACATTAGGGCGCAACGGCCACACGAAGCCGCTAAGACTTTCCGCCCTTCGCCTTGTCCCACGCGCGGGCGGCGGTGTAGCCGAGATAGCCGGTGCCAAAGAGCGCGTAGAGCGGTTCGGGCAGGGCATTGAGATAGGCGCGCATCGCTGCGGTGATCGCCGCCGCCAGCGCCGGCCGCCATCCGCCGAGCAGGCCGACGGGGATCGACCAGAGCAGCAGCGCATAGATGAGGTAGAGGAAGGCGGGACGGGCGCGCCGCGTCCACGGGTCGCTTTCGTCCGGCGGGTCGGGTGGAGGGATGGCCATCCTAACCGATTCGGTTCGCGAGCCAGCCGTATAGAAAGGCTTCGTTGCCGGGCCGGCTCTCTGCCAGCGCGATATAGCGTTCCCCCTGCAACGCCTCCATTGCCTTCAGCAT
Organism: Sphingobium sp.; assembly: GCA_013911745.1. GTDB lineage: Bacteria > Pseudomonadota > Alphaproteobacteria > Sphingomonadales > Sphingomonadaceae > Sphingobium > Sphingobium olei. Next base: position 17,441 of record JACESO010000023.1, read on the forward strand.
CACCTTGTCGCCGCCGGGGCCGCGCAATGCTCTGAAGCGCCGCAACGCGCCCAGCGTCCGCGCGCCGATCTGCCGGTCCAGCTTCAGGTCGGGATAGTCCTGCTGGTTGCGGTTGAGCGCATTGAGCGCGCGCTGGAGGAAGCCGATGGCGGTCGCCGGGCCCATATTCACTGCGGTGTCGAACAGTTCCGCCGCCACTGCCCAGCTGATCTCCGCGACAAAGGTAAAGCCGGGCTGATCCCAGTAAAGTCGCCGGTACACCGACTCGGCAAAGCTGCGTGGCAGCGCCTTCATATCGTCGAAATAGCCATTGTCGCGGGCGACATCGCGGGTGATGCCCATGTTCGTCGGCCCGCCCCGGTCGGCGCGGTGATCGCTATAGCCGCCTTCGCGGGCGATGACCTCGTCGATCAGATCGTGAATGTCCATATGCCGTGCCTCCGGTGTGGATGATGAGGCGGATCATTTATCCCATATGGTTATCTGTAGGACAGCGGGTTCCATGGATCACTTTCTCTTCCGGTCAAGTCAGGCCGCCGCTAAGGCTGGACGCAGTAACAGGAAGGACCGCCATGGACATCGACATACCGCATCAGCTGGGCAAGGCCGAGGCGAAGCGCCGCGTTGAGGCGGGGCTGCCCAAGCTGGAGAAGCATATTCCCGGCGGTGGCACGGTAACGGCGCACTGGCCATCGGACGATGTGCTCGACATGCGCATCGACGTGATGGGCCAGTCCATTCCCACCCGGCTGCTGATCGAGGATGCCAACATCCGCGCCACGGTCGATGTGCCGATGATGCTGAAGATGATGTCCGGCCCGATTTCCGACTTCATCCGCACGAGCGCGCAGAAGATGCTGACCGGCCCCGCATAAGGCTCGAAAACGAAAACGCCGTCCCTTGCATGATGCTAAGGAACGGCGGTTTTCCTTGGTCGGGACGAGAGGATTCGAACCTCCGACCCCCACACCCCCAGTGTGATGCGCTACCAGGCTGCGCTACGTCCCGACCGGAGGGCGCCCTTTAGAAGCAGCGGGACGAAGTTGCAAGGGCTGTTCTCGCCGCGACGCGCAACTGGTCCCGTGCCCTAATCATATTGCCTCTTGCCCCCTGTCTGTGTTAGCCGCCCGCGCTTGATGCGTGGATGCCGCAAGGCCGTCCGCGCCCGACAGAAAACAAGGCGAAAGTCCACCCATGTTCATTACCCCAGCCTTGGCCCAGACTGCGGGCGGGCAAGCGTCCGGTGCCGGTATCCTGGTGCAGATGGCGCCGCTGGTCCTGATCTTCGTCGTCTTCTATTTTCTGCTGATCCGTCCGCAGCAGAAAAAGATGAAGGAGCATAAGGCCAAGATCGATGCGGTGAAAAAGGGCGATCAGGTCGTCACAGGCGGCGGGCTGGTCGGCAAGGTGGCGCGCGTGGACGACATCTATGTCGACATCGAACTGGCGCCCGGCATGAAGGTGAAGGCGGTCAAGTCGACCCTTGCCGAGGTGATCGATCCGGCCACCGCCAAGCCTGCGAACGACTGAACGCACCCATGCTGAACTTTTCCCGCTGGGCGATCTTCGCGATCCTCCTGCCGCTGGCGATCGGCGCGCTGTGCGCCATCCCGACCTTCCTGCCCGAAGCGACCGTGGCGAAGCTGCCCGGCTTCATGCAGACGCGCGTCAACCTCGGCCTCGACCTTGCGGGCGGTAGCCACCTGCTGCTGGAAGCATCCACGCAGGACGTGGCGAAGCAGCGGCTCGCCAACATGGAGGAGCAGATCCGCACGGAGCTGCGGCGAACCGATCCCCGGATCGCGATTGGCGACATTTCCGCCCGAGATGGCAAGCTCAGCTTCATGGTGCGCGACGCCAGCCAGGTCGATGCCGCGGTGGAACGCATTCGTCCGTTGACGCAGGGCGCGGGCCTTACCGGACAGCGCGACTTCAATGTCGAGGTGGTGAACAGCACGACCATCGTCGTCACCCCGACCGATGCGGGCATCAACAATGCGGTCAAGAGCGCTATGGAAGTCGCGACCGAGGTGATCCGCAAGCGCATCGACGAAATGGGTACGCGCGAACCCACCATCCAGCAGCAGGGCAGCAACCGCATCGTCGTGCAGGTGCCCGGCCTTCAGGATCCCAAGGCGCTCAAGGATTTGCTGGGCCAGACGGCGAAGCTGGAATTCAAGCTGGTTGACGTCAACGCCAACCCGGCCGAAGTAGCGCAGGGCCGCGCACCGGTGGGCAGCGAAGTGCTGCCCTATCCTGGCAATCCCGCGGGCGTACCGGTGATCGCGGTCAAGCGGCAGGTGATGGTGTCGGGCGAGGATCTGACCGACGCCACGCAAGGCTATGACCAGAACAACCAGCCGATCGTCAACATCCGCTTCAACGGGTCGGGCGGCCGCAAGTTCGGCCAGGTGACGTCGCAGAACGTCAACCGCCCCTTCGCGATCATCCTGGACGGCAAAGTGCTGTCCGCCCCCAACATCAACGAGCCGATCCTGGGCGGCAGCGCGCAGGTGAGCGGCAACTTCACGGTGGAAAGCGCCAACCAGCTCGCCATCGCGCTGCGATCGGGCAAGCTGCCGGTCGACCTGACGGTGGTGGAGGAACGGACCGTGGGTCCGGGCCTTGGCGCCGACTCCATTCGCGCCGGCCTGATCGCATCGATCATTGCCGTCGTCGCGGTTGCCGCCTTCATGTTCGTGAGCTACGGCCGCTTCGGCGTCTATGCCAACATCGCCGTCACCATCAACGTGCTGGTGATCCTGGGCGTGATGGGGATGCTGGGGGCGACGCTGACCCTGCCCGGCATCGCCGGCTTCGTGCTGACCATCGGCACGGCAGTGGACGCCAACGTGCTGATCTACGAACGCATCCGGGAGGAAAGGCGGCGGGGCCGTAACATCGTCGCGTCGATCGAACATGGCTATAAGGAAGCCAGCCGCACCATCTTCGAAGCGAACGTCACCCACGCTATCGCTGGCGGCATCATGCTGGCGCTGGGATCGGGACCGGTCAAGGGCTTCGCGATCGTGCTGCTGATCGGCATCGCGACCAGCGTGTTCACGGCCGTCACCTTCACGCGCCTGCTGGTGGCCCATTGGGTCCGTACCAAGCGCCCGACCGAAATCGTCATCTGACGGGGCGGGAGAGAAACGTCATGAAACTGCTCAAACTCGTCCCCGACAACACCAACATCGGCTTCGTCGCGATGCGCAAATGGGCGTTCGCGCTCACCGCGCTGCTGACGGTACTGGCGATCGGCGCGACCCTGCACCGGGGCCTCAACATGGGCGTCGATTTCGTCGGCGGCCTGATGATCGAGGCGAAGTTTCCGCAGAATGTGGAAACGGACAAGGTCCGCTCGACCATCGCTGCCCTGAATGTCGGCGAAAGCTCGCTGCAACAGTTCGGCGATCCCAAGACGGTGCAGATCCGCCTGCCCCTGCCAGAACAGGGCGGCGCGGGCGCATCCAACGCCGTGGTCGAAAAGACTCGGAAGGCGATGGAAGCGGAGTTTCCCGGCGTCACCTTCTCCCGCTACGACACCGTGTCGGGCAAGGTGTCGGGCGAGCTGATCCAGACGGGCGTGCTGGCGGTCATGCTGGCGGTGATCGGCATCGCGATCTTTTCCTGGTTCCGCTACGAATGGCAGTTCGGCGTCTCGACCTTCGTCGCTATCATGCACGACGTGTTGATGACGCTGGGCTTCTTCGCGGTGACGCAGCTGGAATTCGACCTGAACATCGTGGCTGCCGTGCTGACGATCGTTGGCTATTCGATCAACGACAAGATGGTGATCGACGATCGTATCCGTGAAAATATGCGCAAATATCGCAAGATGGACATGAAGGCGCTGATCGACCTGTCCGTCAACGAAACGCTGCCGCGCACGGTCATGACCTCCGTCACCATCCTGCTGGCGCTTGGCGCGCTGCTGCTGTTCGGCGGCCATGTGCTGCGCGGCTTCACTGCCGCGATGATGCTGGGCGTGGTGGTGGGCACCTATTCGTCCATCTATGTCTCCTCCTCGCTGCTGATCTCGCTGGGCCTGACCCCGGCGGCGGCGGAGAAGAAGGCGTCGAAGAAGGGCTATGCCGGCAATGCCGAGCGCGTCGGCCCCCGCGATGACGGGGCGCGGCCCTGACGGATATCGGCATCCAGGTCCGCCGCGACGACAGCGGGCAGGGGCCGATCGTCACCGGCTTTCAGGGTCGGGGCTTCCGGGTACGCGACGATGTGTTCCCCGACGGCCTGCTGCTCAGCCCCGTCCGCGCGCTGGCCTGGGTCGACGCGCCGGCGGTGGATGCGTTGACGCCCGACGCACTGGGCGATCTGCTGCTGCTCGGTCCCGCGCCTGAATTCCTGCTGCTGGGCACCGGCGGCGGCTTGCGCCAGCCGCCCCGCGCCTTCATCCGGGCGCTGGAGGGTCGAGGCATCGGCGTGGAAGCGATGGACAGCCGCGCCGCCGCGCGCGCATGGGGCGTGCTGCGCGCCGAGGATCGCTGGATCGTGGCGGCGCTGCTGCCGCTCTGAGCGACCTGTCCTATCGCCCTTCCGGAGGGCAGGGTACGCACAGGATCGTAAGGGTGGAGTAGGAAAGCAAATGTCCCACTCGCGCAATTCTCTCTCAAAATCTGCGGGACATATGCGAAGTTAAGGGGCAGCAGGCGATCTTCGCCCAAAGAAAAAGGGCCGCCCGGTGGAGCGGCCCTTCCTTGTTCCGGCGGGGGTCGTGGAGATCAGAAGCGGATCTTCGCCGACGCGCGATAGCTCTGATATTTGACGTCCTTGCGCCAGGCGGTCGTGTCGGCCGACAGGCTGAGGTCGACATTGCCCGTCGCGATGGTGAGGCCGCCGCCGATTTCGCCCCAGTTCCGGTCCTGACCGCCCAGCGCAAAGGGCGCGAGCGGGCCGGAGCCGCCGACCAGATTGGCCAGCAGGAACGCCGGCTGATCGCGGAACTCATGGACATAGTTGGCGGTGACATAGGGCTTGAAGCCGCTGCCGTTCGCCTTGACCGTGGCGCCGAGCCGGCCCTGCGCGCTCTGGATCGCGTGCCGCTTGATGACCAGCGCCGCGTCCCCGCCATATTCGGCCAAGTTGCCGCCGCTGATATACGCACCCCGGATCGACGCACGCGGCACGATGGCGAAGGCGTCGGTGCCCAGCGTCTTGCTGAGGCCCAGTTCGCCCGAAAGCGCCAGTTCCTGATCCGATCCGTTGAGCGTGTAGGGCGTCGCGCCAACGGTGAAGGCCCGGCGCGACTTCGTCGCGAGCGTGCCTGCGCTGCCGACCGCGTCGAGCTTCAGCCCGCCAAGGTCGAACGCGCCATAGACCGTGGCCTGATAGAGGCGCGCGCGCGCCGTGTCGTTGACCGCCGTGTTGCCCTTCAATTGGCTGAAGGACGCCGACAGGCCGATGACGCCGCTGTCGTTGAACGCCTTCTCGACGCCCGCCGCCGCGTACCAGCCGTCGAACTGGTCGCGGCCGAGCGGCGTGATCGAGCGCATCGGACGGGCGCTGCCGTCGATATAGCCGCCCGCCAGGAAGGCGCTGACATCCTCGGGCAACACGCCCTCGCGCGTCTGGGTGGCTCCGTCGCCGCCCTGATCGAGGCCGAGGTCCATATTGTCGAGGCTGGCGGCGGCAAGCTGGAGCGGCTGGCCCACCATGGTCAGCGTGCCGCCCATCGCCCCGCCGTCGATCTTGGTCAGGCGATCGCGATAGAAACGCGCCATATTGTCATTGAGCGTTTCGCCCATCGAAGTCTTGAGCGTTTCGGTACGCGGGGCCATCGCCTCGAACGCGGCCTGGATGCCGGCGACCGAGAGCAGGTCGGTTTCGCCGTAAAGACCGGCAAGGCGGCTGTAGTTGCCGCGATTCTGGTCGAGCAGGCGAGCAAACGACACCTGCGTCTGCGACGCGCCGTTGACGACGTCGGCGTAACGGCCCGCGTCGATCGTCACCGACACGGCGTTCGCCGAGTAGCTGAGCACCGGGCGCAGGATCGCGCTGAGCGCGGTGGGCGCGGCGAAGGTGCCGGTGACGCCGCCGGTCGCGGTCAGGAAGGTGTAGCGGCTGCCGAACCGCACCCGCGCGCCGCTCGCCGCCGAGAAGGCGACCGTGCCGCCGACATTGGCCTGGCCCGCGCCCGTGCCGCGCACCGCCAGCACGTCCGACACGCCGTTGTTGCCAAGGTCGATCGCAAGCAGACTGCCCGACGAGAGGATGGCGTTGCCTTCGACCGTCAGCGTGCCGATGCTGCCCACACCGCCGGGCGCGATTGCGCCGCGCACGTTGGTCAGGAACGGCGTGCGCACCGTGCCGCTGCCCGAAAGCAGGCCGGTCAGCAGGAAATAGTCGCCTGGCGTCGATACCGTGCCGTTGACGTTCACCGTGCCCGCAAGCTGCGAGATTTCCATGAGGCTGGTGAGCGATCCGGTCGAGGTCACGTCCAGGGTCGCGCCCGTCCCCGCAATGCCGAAGCGATCGACGGTGGCGCTGGTGTCGAGCGTCGTGCGGCCGTTGGCGGACAGGGTCACGTCATAATAGCGGCCCACGACCCCGGCCGAAGCGAGCGGCGCGATATTGTTGGGGATGAAGTTGCTCGCGCCCGGCAGCCCGTTGGCGACGGTCGCGACGGGAAGCGGGCCGCTCGCCTGCGCCTCCTTGATGCTGCCGCTGGGGGTGGCGGCGCTGGTGGCGCTCGCTTCGCCGCTCAGGCTCACATTTTCAGGCGTCGCGCTGCGGTCGGCGATCTCGACCTTGCCCTTGTTGTCGCTGACGGTCGAAGCCCCGCCCTTCGCCGCAGCCTGCCCCTCGCTGGAGACGGTTGCGCCGCTCGGGACCAGTTCGCCGGTGCGCACGTCATAGCAGATGCCGTCGGGATCGTAGCAGATCTGGCCGAACTTGCTGGCGGCGTCGGCCCCATAGGCGCCTGCGCCCGTCGTGGTGGGCACGCCGTTCACCAGCTTGCCCGTGTTGTCGATCACCCGATAATTGGGGTCGAGCGCCGTCACCCAGTGATTGGGGTCGCTCCATTTGCCATCGCCTGCCTTGGCGGTGGCATAGCGATAGGGATTGTTGGCCGCGATCCAGTCCCAGAAGAGGTAGAGCGGCTGGTAGAAGGAGGAGCCGCCATAGGAGCTTTGCGGCTGGCCCAGGAAATAGCGGCTGCCGCCCGACAGGACGCCGATCACCGTCTTTTCGGCAAAGGTGCGGTCTAGGATCAGCGGACCGCCCGAATCGCCGCTTGCCGTCACGCCTTCATTGGGCAGGGCGTCATCCTTGAAGACGTTGAAGTCATAAGGATTGGTGCGGTTGGGATCGTCGAAGTCGAGCTGGTAGAGATTTTGCGGCAGTCCGCTCGGCGCGCCGAACAGGAAGCTGTCGATGTCGTCCAGCGACCCCAGCATCCCGAGGAAATTCTCCGCCACCCGGCGGCGGAAATCGATGCCGACATTCTGCCCCAACGTGCCGCTGCCGGTCCGGCCGTAGCCGGTGATCGTCACATGGTAATTGCTGCCGGTCGTGTCGCTGATGCTCGAAGGCGCGGGCAGCGCGGAAAACAGCATCGTCCAGGTCGGCACATTCTTGGCCGGCGTGTCCAGCGTCGCCATGGCAACGTCGCCGAACAGGAAGCTCAAGGCGTTGGGATCGAGCGATTCCGGATGATAGGCGATGTTGTTGACGTTGTAGACGCTGAGCGCGGTGTTGGTGCGGTAATTGTTGTTCAGCCAATTGATGAGGCCGGGCCGCGCATCCGTCTGAAAGGCAAAGGCCACCGGAACGCCGCCGTTGACGGTCGAATAGTCTGGCGTATCGAGATCGTTGACGCAGTGCGCGGCGAAGATGACCGTGCGCGGGTTCACGAGCGTGCCGGTGCAGACGAAGCCGTCCGCGCGATACATGATGCCGACGCCGTTGACGCCGCTGTCCACTATCTGCGCCGGCGTCTTGCTGTCGTTCGGAACCACCGCCTGCGCCGCAGGAGCCACAAGAGCCCCCATCGCCGCAGATGCCAGAAGTGCAGGACGACCGATGCGCGCCAACAGGCCCGCACCATTCTTGCGAATGTGCATGTAAAACTCTCCCCAAAGACCCGGCGGCGAGGCTAACAGACGAAAGGGGCAAGACAATCCGGGTGCTGCGAAACTTTACGACTGTTACATAAGCGCCACATCGATCGCTGGTCCCGCCATCGCGCGCCAGCCTTGCGCACGCCTGCATATCTGCCTAAGACAGAGGGCAAGTTCCGGTCCCGTCTCGGGCCTGGCGATAACAGAAAGTTACGGCCCTGGTGCAGCATAGCCGCCCATCGCCGCAGAGTTCCGGCCCATCCGGCCTCAACGCGGGAAAGCACGCCCGTTCCGGTCCGGACAGTGGGAGCAAGGCTGCGGCCAGTCCTCCCCCGTCGAAGCGGGGCCTTGGCGCGCATGGCCCGCGCGATCGGCGCTCCTACGCCGCCATCGACCTTGGCACCAACAATTGCCGCCTGCTGATCGCTAAGCCTTCCTCCGACGGCTTCATCGTCATCGACGCCTTTTCCCGGATCGTCCGCCTGGGCGAAGGGCTGGCTGCGACCGGGCGGATCAGCGACGCGGCGATCGATCGCGCCATCGCCGCCCTGTCGGTGTGCGCCGACAAGCTGCGCCGCCGCCATGTCACACTGGCCCGGTCGGTCGCGACCGAAGCCTGCCGCCGGGCGTCCAACGGCGCGGACTTCATCCAGCGCGTCTATCGGGAAACCGGCATCGCGCTCGACATCATCAGCGCGCAGGAAGAAGCGCGGCTTGCCGTGCTCGGCTGCCACGCTCTGCTGGAGCCGGGGGACGGCCCGGCGCTGATCTTCGACATTGGCGGCGGATCGACCGAACTGGTGCTGGTGGACGCGCATGGCGACGGCGCGCCGCATATCGTCGATTGGGTGAGCGCACCCTGGGGCGTCGTGTCGCTGACGGAGAGCGAGGCGTTCGACCATGGCGATGCGGCGGAGCGGCTCGCCGCCTATGGCCGGATGCGCGCGCGCGTGGCCGAAGCCTTCCTGCCGCTCGCCCGTCGCCTGCCGCGCGATGCGGAGGGCATCCGCCTGCTCGGAACGTCGGGGACCGTCACCACGCTTGCCAGCCTGCACCTTGGCCTGCCGCGCTACGATCGGCAGGCGATCGACGGCCTGATCGTGCCATGCGAATCGATGCGTGCCATATCGGATCGGCTATCGGGCATGAGCCTTGCCGACCGGCAGAAGCTGCCCTGCATCGGCACCGAGCGCGCCGACCTGGTCGTGGCGGGCTGCGCCATATTGGAATCCATCCTCGACATCTGGCCGGCGGAGCGGCTGGGCGTCGCCGATCGGGGCATCCGCGAAGGCATATTGCGCGGCCTGATGGACCGCGACGGGAGGGTGATGTGAGAGAGGCGGGCGCGGGCAAGGTCCGGGTCAAGTCCGCCAAGGGCCGCACCGCGCAATCGGTGCGCTGGCTGGAGCGGCACCTGAACGATCCCTATGTCCGCAAGGCCAAGGCGGAAGGATGGCGCAGCCGCGCCGCCTTCAAGCTGATCGAGCTGGACGAAAAATTCCATTTCGTAAAGGGATCGAAGGCGGTCGTGGACTTGGGGGTCGCACCGGGCGGCTGGGCGCAGGTCGTGCGCAAGATGGCGCCCAAGGCGGCGGTGGTGGGCATCGACCTGCTTCCGACCGATCCGATCCCGGGCGTCACCCTGTTCGAAATGGACTTCATGGACGACAAGGCACCCGACCTGCTGCGCGAGGCGCTGGGGCAGCAACCGGACCTCGTCATATCCGACATGGCCGCCAATACCGTGGGTCATGCCCAGACCGACCATTTGCGCACCATGGCGCTGGTCGAGGCGGCGGCCTGGTTCGCGGTCGAAAATCTGCGCAAGGGCGGCGCCTTCGTCGCGAAGGTTTTCGCGGGCGGCACCGATGCGGAATTGCTGGCGCTGCTCAAAAGGCATTTCACCACCATCAAACATGCGAAGCCCCCGGCAAGCCGCAAGGGCAGCGTCGAATGGTATGTGGTGGCGCAGGGGTTCAAGGGCAGGCCAGAGGCACCGGCCGATCCGGGCTGACGATTAGGGGGCAGGGGGCATTTGGTCGCAACGGTTTCGACGGTCGCCTATCTCGGGCTGGAGGCGCGCGGGGTCGAGGTGCAGTGCCAGCTGGTCCCCGGCCTTCCCAATTTCATCCTGGTCGGATTGCCGGACAAGGCGGTCGCCGAAAGCCGCGAGCGGGTGCGCAACGCCATCGCCGCCATCGGGCTGTCGCTGCCGCCCAAGCGCATCACGGTGAACCTGTCGCCGGCCGACCTGCCCAAGGAAGGATCGCATTTCGACCTGCCGATCGCGTTGGCGCTGCTCGGCGCGATGGGCGTGATCGATGCGGAGACGCTGGCCGGCTATATCGTCGTAGGCGAACTGGGTTTGGATGGCCGCACCGCGCCGTCGCCCGGCGTCCTGCTTGCCGCGCTGCATGCGGGGGGCCAGGAGAAGGGGCTGGTCTGCCCGGCGGCGCAGGGCAGTGAAGCGGCTTGGGCGGGCCAGGTGGAGGTCGTCGCCGCGCCCGATCTTCTAAGCCTGCTCAACCATTTCAAAGGCACGGCCGCCCTCTCGCCGCCGCAGCCGGGCGCGGTGGAGGCTCCGGTGCGGACGACGGACTTGCGTCAGGTGAAGGGCCAGGAAGTCGCCAAGCGCGCCCTGGAGATCGCGGCGGCGGGCGGCCACAACCTGCTGATGGTGGGGCCGCCCGGCGCGGGCAAGTCGCTGATGGCGAGCTGCCTGCCCGGCATCCTGCCGGACATGACGCCGGCCGAAGCGCTGGAAAGCTCCATGGTGGCGAGCGTCGCCGGCACACTGGAGGGAGGCCGGATCAGCCGGGCGCGGCCCTTCCGCAATCCGCATCACAGCGCGTCGATGGCAGCGCTGGTCGGTGGCGGGCTGAAGGCCCGGCCGGGCGAGGTCAGCATGGCGCATCTGGGCGTGCTGTTCCTGGACGAACTGCCGGAATTCCAGCGCACGGTGCTGGATTCGCTGCGCCAGCCGCTGGAAACCGGCGAGGTGACGGTGGCGCGGGCCAATGCGCATGTAACCTTTCCGGCGCGGGTGCAGTTGATCGCGGCGATGAACCCGTGCCGCTGCGGCCATCTGGGCGATCCGGCGCTGGCCTGTTCGCGCGCGCCGCGCTGCGCCGCGGACTATCAGGCGAAGGTGTCGGGGCCGCTGCTCGACCGCATCGACCTGCATGTGGAGGTGCAGGCAGTGACGGCCGCCGATCTCGTCCTGCCGCCTCCTGCGGAAGGGTCCGCCGAAGTCGCGGCGCGGGTGGCCGCTGCCCGGTCGGTGCAGCATGCGCGCTATGCCGGCAGCGCGACCCGGACCAATGCGGAAGTCGACGGAGAGCGGCTGGAGGAGGTCGCCGGGCCGGACGAAGCGGGACGGCAGTTGCTGGCGCAGGCAGCCGCCGCGATGAAGCTGTCGGCGCGCGGCTATACGCGCGTGTTGCGAGTCGCGCGGACCATTGCGGACTTGGCGGGCGCGGACCGGGTCGGCCGCGTCCATGTCGCCGAAGCGCTCAGCTATCGCCGACGCGCGCCGGTGAACTGACGGGCTGCCCGGAGGGACATTGGCGCGCGGCAAACCGGCATGGTAGATTCCGGCGATGCCAGCCCGCCTCATCCTGCCGCCCGTAATGTTCGGCCTTGTCGTCCTGACGCTGCTGACGGTGGGTGACGCAGCGTTCTGGACTCCGCGTCATGCGCTGTACGAACTGCCGGCGCGCGCCATTACGGTGGCGGTGCTTGTCGGGCTGTGGCTGGTGCGCGCCTATAAGCGGCTGGATCGTTAAAGGCAGCTCACCGCCGCCTTTCAGCCCCGGCCGCGAAGGTCCGCCACGCGCGCTGTCGCGATCCGCTGGGTTTGCAGCGCGTCCGTGCGCGCCTCCAGGAAACGGCGGGGGTTGATGGCCTGGCCGTTCAGCCGGACTTCGAAATGGAGGTGGGTGCCGGTCGACCGGCCGGTCGAGCCCATGCGCCCGATCGTGTCGCCCCGCGCGATTCTGTCGCCGCTGTGGGCGACGAAGCCGGACAGGTGGGCATAGCGGGTCATGAGGCCGTTGCCATGCTCGACTTCCACGACCTTCCCATAGCCCTGCCGCTGGCCGACATAGGTGACGCGCCCGGCCGCCGCAGCGTTGATCGGCTGGCCATAACGGCCGGGAAAGTCGATACCGGCGTGGAAGGCGGCATGGCCGTTGAAGGGATCGCGGCGATAACCGTAGGAACTGGTCATCATCGGCGCGGCGGTGGGCTGGCCCGATGGAATGGTGAGCAGGCTGCGCTCCAGAAATTCCATCCGGCTCATGGCGTCCGCCAGATGCTCCAGCTCGCCCGACATCGTGCCCTTCTCGCCCTTCCAGGGCACGAAGGGACCGCCCTGCGCCCGCGCCGCCGTCCGGGCGAGCGTGTCGGGATTGAGGCCGAAGCTGCGGATCGCGGCCGCCGCCTTGTCGGACCGGCGTTCGACCGCGCGGGTCAGCAGTTGCGCGAAGCGCCGCTGCCTTTGCTCCAGCCGCACCAGCGGCGCGGCTTCCGGGGCAATGCTGATCTTGGCGTGGAGAGCCGGGCTTTTCTTTGCCCCGGCCGCTTCATCCTTATCGGATCCGATCAGGTCCGCGCCGGCGTCCTTGCCATCGTCCCCGAAATGGGCGCGGTAGAGATCATCCATGAAATCCTGCCGCGCTTCCAGATCCTGCGCCAGCGCCTCGACGGACTTGCGATAGCCGGCCACCTTGTCCGCCGCCTTCGCAACGGACTTGCCCTCCTTCGCCAGCGCGACGCGCTGTGCCTCGACCTGCGCATTGTTCGCCAGCATCGCGACGGTCATGCCGCCCCAACCGATCAGCGCGGCGGACAGCATCCCGGCGCCGACGATCTGCGCGCGGCGCGATATGCGGATGAATCTGACCTCGCCACCGGACCGCAGGAAGATTTCCCGCTCAGGGCAAAGGGCGTTCAGCCGGTCCCGAAGGCCGGCCAGGCCCTTATTCTTCTGCTGCGACAAAGCGACCCCACGACTCTTATTCGACGAGTCGGGGCGCTAGCAAAGCGCGGCCGCCTGCGCGAATCCGCCTGCGCGGACTCGTGACGAACGGGATCACTGGCGCGATGAAATGAAGATGCGGCCTTTTTGTTCCCGCGCGATGAAAAAAATCCGTCAGGCCCGGCGGCGGCGCGCGTCGGCGCGCAGAGCGGCTTCCGCCTGCGCGGCCGGCACCGCCGCGCCGAAATGATAGCCCTGGCCGACATGGCATCCCCCCGCGCGCAGATAGTCGAGCTGCGTGGACGTCTCCACCCCTTCCGCGACGGTGCGGATGCCAAGGCTGTAGGCAAGGTTCAGCACCGTCCGGACGATCGCTGCGTCCTCCGGATCGGTATGCAGGTCGCGGACGAACTGCCGGTCGATCTTGATTACGTCGATCGGAAACTGCTTGAGATGGGACAGGGAGGCATAGCCCGTCCCGAAATCGTCGAGCGCGATGGTGAAGCCCGCCTCGCTGAAACGGTGGAGCGTGCGGGCGACCCGGTCGGCGTTGCGGCCCAGGAACACCGATTCCGTCACTTCCAATTCCATCATGGACGGCGTCAGCCCCGCGCTCGCCAGTCGTTCCAGCCACCAGCCGGCGAAGCCTTCGTCATTGAGGTCGGCGCCCGACACGTTCACGGCGACATGCCCGAAACCCAGTCCCGCGCGCCGCCAGCGGGCGCAGTCGGCCAGCATGCCCTCGATCATCAGCCGGGTGATGGCCGGACCCAGTTCGGGGTGTTCGAACGCCGCTGCGATGTCGCCGGGCATGATGACGCTGCCGTCTTCCGTCGGGCACCGAAACAGCGCCTCGAACCCGACGATCCTGCCGGTGTCGAGCGCGACCTTGGGCTGATACCAGGGGCAGGGCTTCTCCTGCGCGATGACCTGGCGCGCCCGGTCCAGCATCGCCGCTTCCCGGTTCCAATTGTCGAGTAGCGCGTCGTTGAACAGGGTGGCGCGCCCGCGGCCGTTATTTTTCGCGTCATACAGGGCGATATCAGCATGTTTGACCAGCGTCTCGACGTCACCGCCATGATCGGGATACAGTGCAACGCCCACGCTCACCCTGCTGTCGATCGACCGGCCGCGATATTGCAGCGGCGCGTGAAGCAGGTCGGAAATCCGGGTCAATATCCGGGCCACGGCGTCGTCGCCGGGAAGGGATGTGAGCAGCACCGCAAACTCGTCGCCGCCCATGCGCGCGACCATGTCGCCGGGCCGCACCGCCTGTTGCAAGCGTTCGGCGACAGCGCAGAGCAAGGCGTCGCCCGCATCATGGCCGGCGGTGTCGTTGACCCGTTTGAATTCGTCCAGGTCGATCACCAGCACCGCGAAGCGCGGCGGACGATCGCTCCCTTTGCCCGCCGGATGGCAGGCGCGGGTCAGGGCGCGCAGGAAATGGGCGCGGTTGGGAAGGCCGGTCAGCGCGTCGGACAGGGCCAGCCGCTCCAGATGCCGCTCGCCCTCCTTGCGCTCGGTTATGTCCACCACGCTGCTCATCACGCAGGGTTCGCCGTCGATCTGGATGGCGCGCGCGGACAGCAGCACGCTGCGCGCGAGCCCGTCACCGCGCCGGACGCGGCATTCGAATGCATCGATCGCCTCGCCCTGCTTCAGCCGGGCGAACAGGGCGTCGCGCGCGGCCATGTCGACATAGGTTTCGCCGACATTGTCCAGCACGGCAGTGCCGCCTGCCGCATAGGCGTCCACGGCGGCGCGGTTCTGCCGGATCACCTTCCCGTCCTGACGCGTGACCAGCAGCGGCACGGGCACAGCCATGAACATGCGCTCCAACGTGTCGCGGCTGTTGGCGAGAGCCGCCTGCGCTTCCCGCGCTATCCGCCCGGCGGTCCAGGCCTTGCGCTGCAGGCGATTGCCGCGCGCGATGGCTATCCACATGCCGCAATGCAGGATCGCCACGGCCAGCACCATGCCCGGCATGGTGGCGGACAGGGGCGCAGGCGCCGCATATCCGATCAGCAGTAACACGCCGCAGCCAAGGCCGCCCCACACATTGCCGCGAAAGCTGGTCGGAACCACAAGGTAGAAGACGAGCGGCAGCATGACGAGCACGAAGATGGCGATGTCGCTGCGCGAACTGACGAGGAAGGCGACGCCGATCGCCGTGACCAGCTGCCAGGCAAAGCAGATGCGTTCCACCGCGCGGAAACTGGTCATCCGGTGGGTGAGGGACAGGCAGAAGAGCGACCACAACACCACGGCCACGCGTGCGGGTATGGCCACCCAGAAATGCGGCGTGCCGGCAAAGCGCCAGTCGCTGATCAGGAAGAGGGCGTTCAGCAGCGCCGACAGCAGGAAGAGCAGCCGCGCGTTGCGACGGGATTCCGGCAGGTGATCGGCCTGGAATGCCGATTCCCGCGCGGGATTGCGAAACTCGCCGGTAAGGGAAGAAGTCTGGGTCACGCGCCGCCTGTCCTATGGTGGGGCGAAGGCTAGGCCGACATGGTTATCATTTCCTTAAATCCTTGCATTTTTCGCAGCTTGGCGCGCCTTCCGCGCCGTCGCTTGACCGTCCGCCCGCGCATCGCTATAGGCGCGGCTGCCCAGCGGCCTGGCGTGCGAAGACTCGTCTCCCTGCGACTATCGGCTGAGCGACATTAGAGCTGAACATTGCCGGGTGCTCTTGCGGCTCCAGGGGGCTTACGCCCACCGGGGCCTTTGCCGTTTGGAGGAATCTTCGTCCTCGCAGGCGGCTTGGAACACGGGAATGCCGGTAAAGTAACTGAAAAGGTGAAGGGCTTCATGCCAACGATCAACCAGCTGGTCCGCAAGGGCCGCGAACTGCAGAAGACCAAGTCCAAGGTCCCTGCCATGGAAGCGAACCCGCAGAAGCGCGGCGTTTGCACCCGCGTCTATACGACGACCCCGAAGAAGCCGAACTCGGCGCTCCGCAAGGTGGCGAAGGTGCGTCTGGTCAACCAGCGCGAAGTCATCACCTATATTCCGGGTGAAGGCCACAATCTTCAGGAGCACTCGGTCGTGCTGATCCGCGGCGGCCGCGTACGCGACCTTCCCGGTGTGCGTTACCACGTGCTGCGCGGCGTTCTGGATACCCAGGGCGTCAAGGACCGCAAGCAGAGCCGTTCCAAGTACGGCGCGAAGCGTCCGAAGTAAGAAGGGGAGACCAGAAATATGTCACGTCGTCGTCGCCCCGAAAAGCGCGTCATCCTGCCGGATCCCAAGTTCGGCGATATCGTGCTGTCGAAGTTCATGAACAGCATCATGCAGGACGGCAAGAAGGCCGTCGCCGAATCGATCGTTTATGGCGCTCTCGAAACCGTCGAGACCCGCGCCAAGAAGGATCCGATCGGCATGTTCCACGATGCGCTCAACAATGTGAAGCCGGGCATCGAGGTCCGCAGCCGCCGCGTCGGCGGTGCGACCTACCAGGTTCCCGTCGAAGTGCGTCCGGAACGTGCGCAGGCGCTGGCCATCCGCTGGCTGATCACCGCCGCGCGCAACCGCAGCGAAACCACGATGGCCGCGCGCCTGTCGGGCGAGCTGCTGGACGCCGCCAACAACCGCGGCAATGCGGTCAAGAAGCGCGAAGACACGCACCGCATGGCGGAAGCGAACCGCGCCTTCTCGCACTATCGTTGGTAAAAGAGCGGGCGGGCACCTATATGCCCGCCTCTCAACCAGGTTTCTGAAGATCGGTCCGTTCGCCAGGGGTGCTACCCATGGCGAACGGATTGGTTTAGGGGCCTCGCGCACATCCTAAACGAATCCCCAACCGCCGGCGCGCCGGCAACGGAGAAGCATCATGGCCCGCAGCCATCCGCTCGAACGCTATCGTAACTTCGGCATCATGGCCCACATTGACGCCGGCAAGACCACCACGACCGAGCGTATCCTTTACTACACCGGCAAGTCCTACAAGATCGGCGAAGTCCATGACGGCGCCGCCACCATGGACTGGATGGAGCAGGAGCAGGAGCGTGGTATCACCATCACCTCGGCTGCGACGACCTGCGTGTGGAAAGCCGATGAGGGCAAGGGCCTTGAGCACCGGCTGAATATCATCGACACCCCCGGCCACGTCGACTTCACCATCGAAGTCGAGCGTTCGCTGCGCGTGCTTGACGGCGCGGTCGCCGCGTTCGACGGCGTCGCGGGCGTGGAGCCGCAGTCGGAAACCGTGTGGCGTCAGGCGGACAAGTACAAAGTTCCGCGGATGTGCTTCATCAACAAGCTCGACCGCACCGGCGCCAACTTCTATTATTGCGTGCAGACGATCATCGACCGTCTGGGCGCGACCCCGGCTGTCCTCTATCTGCCCATCGGCGCGGAAAGCGACTTCAAGGGCCTGGTCGACCTGGTCAACGATCGCGCGATCATCTGGAAGGATGAGAATCTCGGCGCCGAGTTCACCTATGAGGCGATCCCCGACGATCTGGCCGACAAGGCCGCCGAATATCGCGAAAAGCTGATCGAACTCGCCGTCGAGCAGGACGACGAGGCGATGGAAGCCTATCTGGAAGGCAACCTGCCCGACACCGCGACGCTCAAGAAGCTGATCCGCAAGGGCACGCTGAACCAGTCGTTCGTGCCGGTGCTGTGCGGCTCGGCGTTCAAGAACAAGGGCGTGCAGCCGCTGCTCGACGCGGTCGTCGACTATCTGCCTTCGCCGCTCGACATTCCCGACGTGCAGGGCATCAACCCCGACACCGAGGAACCCGACAGCCGCGCCACGGCTGACGACGCCCCCTTCTCGGGCCTCGCGTTCAAGATCATGAACGACCCGTTCGTGGGTTCGCTGACCTTCCTGCGCGTCTATTCGGGCACGCTGACCAAGGGCACCTATCTGAACTCGGTCAAGGACAAGAAGGAAAAGGTTGGCCGCATGCTGCTGATGCATGCCAACAGCCGCGAAGACATTTCGGAAGCCTATGCCGGTGACATCGTTGCTCTGGCGGGTCTGAAGGAAAC
>JACESO010000024.1 GCA_013911745.1 Sphingobium sp.
CCCGGTTATCTGGGCGAGGACCAGAGCTTGGGCCGCCTGAAGGCCGAAGCGGACGCCATCGGCTACCCCATCCTGATCAAGGCGGTCGCGGGCGGCGGCGGCAAGGGGATGCGGAAGGTCGATGCGGCAGAAGATTTCGCCGAAGCGCTCGCCTCCTGCCGGCGCGAGGCGGCGTCCAGCTTCGGCAACGACGCGGTACTGCTCGAAAAATACATCACCAACCCGCGCCATGTCGAGGTGCAGGTCTTCGGTGACACCCATGGCAATATCGTCCATCTGTTCGAACGCGACTGCTCGCTCCAGCGCCGCCACCAGAAGGTGATCGAGGAAGCCCCCGCGCCCGGCATGACCGAATTCACCCGCGCCGCCATCTGCGACGCCGCCGTTCGTGCGGCGAAGGCAGTCGACTATGTCGGAGCGGGCACGATCGAATTCATCGCCGATGGCTCGGCCGGCTTCATCAAGCCCGACCGCGTCTGGTTCATGGAAATGAACACGAGGCTCCAGGTCGAGCATCCGGTGACGGAGGAGATCACCGGCGTCGATCTCGTCGAATGGCAACTCCGCGTCGCCTCGGGCGAGCCGCTTCCCAAGAAGCAGCATGAACTCTCGATCAACGGCCACGCCGTCGAAGCGCGCCTCTACGCCGAAGACCCGGCCAAGGGCTTCCTGCCGAGCACCGGGCGGCTGGAGCAGTTCGAGCTCGATGGCAGCGTCCGTATCGACAAGGGCGTCTATCAGGGGGCGACCATCTCGCCGCACTACGACCCGATGATCGCCAAGATGATCGCGCACCGGAGCGACCGCGAAGGCGCACGCGAGGATCTCGTCCGCGCCCTCAACGACAGCGTCATCTGGCCGGTGCGCACCAACGCCGCTTTCCTCATGAACCTGCTGGATCATCCGGATTTCGTCGCCGGATCGGTGGACACCGGGCTGATCGAGCGCGCAGGCGACAGGCTGATGCCGCCGGACGCAGCTTCGGACGATCTGCTGTCCGATGCCGCTGCTCGGTATGGCCGGCAATCGCTGGCTGGCTTCCGGCTGAACGCCCCGCCCCGGCAGGAGGTCGCACTGACCGTCAACGGCAAGATTAGGACCGCGCACATGCCGCTCCACGACTATGTGGAGCAGAAGTCGCTCGCCGGCCCAGTCGATCCGCCGACAGAGATGTTCTGGACGGAGGAAGGGCAGACCTGGCGCATAGGACCGTTGCGCGGTTCAGGCGGTGCCACCGGTGCAGCCTCCGACGGCGCGATCCTCTCGCCCATGCCGGGCCGCGTCATAGCGGTAGCGGTGGGGCAGGGGGACGCCGTGACGAAGGGGCAGAAGCTCCTCACCCTTGAAGCCATGAAGATGGAGCACAGCCTCGTCGCGCCCTTTGACGGCACCGTGGCGGAACTGAACGCGGCCCAGGGCGGGCAGGTCAGCGAAGGCGCGCTGCTGGCGAAGATCGAGAAGGCGGACTAGCCTATCCTATCGCCACGCTGGAAAGGTAAAATGGCGATGCCGGTCTTGCGGAGTAGGAACCTAAATGTCGCTTCCCGGACATGAAATGTCAAAATCTACGGGAAATGTGCGAAGTTAAGAGGGCAGGCGCGGTGGCAGGCAGATATTTCGACCAATGGCGGATCGGCGACAGCATCGCCCACGACATCCGCCGTACCGTCACGGAGACGGACAATCTCCTCTTCACGACAATGACCCACAATCCCCAGCCATTGCACCTTGACGCGGAAGCGGCGAGGGCGAGCGAGTTTGGGCAGATCCTCGTCAACGGCACCTTCACTTTCGCGCTGATGGTGGGACTCTCGGTCGGCGACACGACGCTCGGCACGCTCGTCGCCAATCTGGGCTACGACAAGCTGGTCATGCCCAACCCTGTCTTCATCGGGGACACGCTGCGCTGCGAAACCGAAGTGACGGACCTCAAAGCCAGCAAGTCGCGCCCCACCGCCGGCATCGTCACCTTCACCCACCGGCTGCTGAACCAGCGCGACCAGATCGTCTGCCAGTGCCTGCGCACGGCCCTCCTCAAGCGATCCGACGCATGAGCCTGCGTTCGCTGCTCTTCGTGCCGGCCGACCGACCTGACCGCTTCGCCAAGGCGGCGGCGAGCGGCGCGGATGCGTTGATCCTCGACCTGGAAGACAGCGTCGCGCCCGAACGAAAGGCGGAAGGACGCGCCGCCGTCGCCGACTGGCTGGCACAGAACCGGGCAATCCCTGCCTTCGTCCGAGTGAATCCGCTCGACAGCGGCCTGACGGACGCGGACCTCGCCGCCATCCTTCCCCGCAATCCCGACGGCCTCGTCCTGCCCAAGGCCGAGGGCGCGGCGAGCGTCCGCGCGCTCCTCGCCCTCGCTGGCAGCGCCGCGCCACCCATTCTTCCCATCGCCACCGAAACCCCCGCCGCCCTCTTCCAGCTTGGCAGCTATGCCGAGGTGTCGGCGCTTCTCGCGGGCCTCACCTGGGGGGCGGAAGACCTCCCCGCCGCCATCGGCGCGGCGACCGCGCGCGAGGAGGGCGGCCGCTACACGCCGCCCTATGAGATGGTGCGCAGCCTCGCCCTCTTCGCGGCCCATGCCGCCGGGGCACCCGCGATCGAAACCGTCTTCCCCCGCATCGATGCGCCGGACGATCTCGGTGCGTATGTCGCCCGCGCACGGCGGGACGGCTTCACCGCGATGATGGCCATCCACCCCGCACAGGTTGCTATCATCAACGCCGGCTTCACTCCCTCCGACACCGAAATCGCCCATGCCCGCGCGGTGATTGACGCGTTCGCTGCAAATCCCGGAGCCGGCGCGCTGAAGGTCGATGGTCGCATGATCGACCGGCCCCACCTGGTGCAGGCGCGGCGCATCGTCGCGCAGGCCGCACGAAGCAGGTGATCTTGGCGCCTCGCTTGTGCTAGCGGCATGGATGATGAGCAACGCCGCCAGACCGCAACCCGATGACGGTTCCAGCCGCCGCCGCGAGATATTGGAGATTGCTGCCCGGCTTTTCGCGCGAAAGGGCTATGGCGGCACGTCGATGCGCGACATCGGCGAACAGGCCGGCGTGCTTGGCGGCTCCCTCTATCATCATATCAAGTCGAAGGACGCCCTGTTCGTCGAACTGCACGACGCGGCTCTCGACGCCGCGCAGGTGCGGATCGAAGCTGCCGTCGCTGTGCAAACCGAACCGTGGGCGCGGCTGGAAGCGGCATGCGCCACCCTCCTTGACATCCAGCTTGCGCCAGATTCGCTGACCATGCCGATGATGAACGACTTCCGCGCGGTGTCCGATGCGGTACGCGTGCAGCTGATCGCCCGCCGCGATCGATTCGAGGATATGTTCCGCGCGCTGGTCGATGCACTCCCTCTGCCATCGCATATCGACCGGTCGATCTATCGCACGCTGCTCCTGTCGCAGCTCAATACGGCGGTGGACTGGTATCGGCCCGGCCGACTGTCCGTGCCGCAGATCGCGGCGCAGATCGTCTCCGTCTTCCGCCACGAATAGCCTATCCCAGCACCTCCGCCGCCCGATCGCGCAGCATGGCGGAGACCGCGGCGATCCGGGCGAGCTTGATCAGATCGCTGTGCGTCACCAGCCAGAAGCTGCGCTGGATTTCGACCTGGTCCGGCAGAATGCGCACCAGATCGTCATCCCCCCTCGCCATGAAGTCGGGCAGCACGCCGATTCCTGCACCCTCCGCCACCAGCCGTCGCTGGATGCCGATGCTGCTCGATCGCAACGACGCTTCCAGCTCGGCGTGGACCTCATCAAGATAGTCGAGTTCGGGCGAAAAGAGGAATTCGGGCACATAGCCGACCAGCGCGTGACGCCGAAGCTCTTCTGCATGGGCCGGCGCACCGCGCGCCTGCACATAGGCATGGCTGGCATAAAGATGCAGCCGATAGTCGGCGAGTTTCCGGACATGCAGGTCGCCGCGCTGCGGGCGCGCCAGCATCACGGCCATGTCCGCCTCCCGTTTGGACGGGTTGAGGAAGCCGGAGGCCGTGATCAGGTCCAGCCTTATGCCGGGATGATCGACGTGAAAGCGGGGCAGGGCAGGCGCAAGGATCCAGGTTCCAAAGCCTTCCGCGACGGACAGGCGCACATGGCCGTTCAGGCTGTGCCTCTCGCCCCGCACCTCCGCCATGGCCGCCATCGCCGCGCCTTCGGCCTGTTCGGCATGTTCCATCAGCGCCAGGCCATGCTGCGTCAGGACGCGCTCGCCGCCGACCTGCTCGAACAGCTGCGCGTCCAGCGCGTCGCTCAGCCGGTTCAGGCGGCGCGCGATGGTGGTGGCGTCGATCCCCAGCGCCCGCGCCGCGGGGGCCACTCTGCGTGCCCGCGCCACGGCAAGGAATATGCGCAGATCGTCCCAGTCGAACATCGATATATCCCTGCATAATTGCATGGCATTTCTGCACAAATGAGAGGTTGAATGCAATTACGCGGCAGTTCATGATGATGGAAAGCATCGGAGAGGCCCCATTTATGCGCGACATTTCCCACAAGCTCGCTTTCCCGCATGAAGGATTGGCGGCTCGCTACGCCGATGTGTTCGATCCCAACAGCGGCACGGTGCAGGCGCGCGTGGCGCTGGGCGACGCGGCGCTCCTGGATAGCGCGGTCGCAGCCGCGAAGAAGGCGCAGCCCGCCTGGGCCGCCGTCAATCCGCAGCGCCGCGCCCGCGTCATGTTCACCTTCAAGGCGCTGGTCGAAGCGCATATGGACGAACTGGCGCATCTGCTCAGTTCCGAACATGGCAAGGTGATTGCGGACTCGAAGGGGGATATCCAGCGCGGTCTGGAAGTCATCGAATTCTGCTGCGGCATCCCCCATGTTTTGAAAGGTGAATACACGCAGGGTGCCGGGCCGGGCATCGACGTCTATTCCTTCCGCCAGCCGATCGGCATCGGCGCGGGCATCACGCCCTTCAACTTCCCCGGCATGATCCCGCTCTGGATGTCGGGCGTGGCGATCGCGACCGGCAATGCCTTCATCCTGAAACCGTCGGAACGCGACCCTTCGGTTCCGGTGCGCCTCGCCGAACTGTTCCTGGAAGCGGGCCTGCCCGAAGGCATCCTTCAAGTGGTGCAGGGCGACAAGGAGATGGTGGACGCCATCCTCGACCATCCGGACATCGGCGCGATCAGCTTCGTCGGCTCGTCCGACATCGCTCATTATGTCTACAAGCGGGGCGTCGACAATGGCAAGCGCGTGCAGGCGATGGGCGGCGCGAAGAATCACGGCATCGTCATGCCCGACGCCGATCTCGACCAGGTGGTGAACGATCTCGCCGGTGCGGCCTTCGGTTCGGCGGGCGAGCGCTGCATGGCGCTGCCGGTCGTCGCGCCGGTGGGCGAGAAAACGGCAACCGCGCTCCGTGAAAAGCTCATCCCGGCGATCGAAGCGCTTCGGGTGGGTGTCTCCACCGACCCCGAAGCCCATTACGGCCCGGTCGTCACCGCCGCGCACAAGCAAAAAATCGAAAGCTACATCCAGATGGGCGTGGATGAAGGCGCGGAACTGGTGGTCGATGGCCGGGGCTTTACGCTCCAGGGGCATGAGGACGGCTTCTTCGTCGGCCCGACGCTGTTCGACCATGTGAAGCCGACCATGCGCTCCTATCAGGAAGAGATTTTCGGCCCTGTCCTTCAGATGGTCCGCGCCGACAGCTTCGAGGAAGCGCTCGCGCTTCCCAGCCAGCATCAATATGGCAACGGCGTCGCGATATTCACCCGCAACGGCCACGCCGCCCGCGAATTCGCCGCGCGCGTCAATGTCGGCATGGTGGGCATTAACGTGCCGATCCCGGTGCCGGTCGCCTACCACAGCTTCGGCGGGTGGAAGCGCTCGGCTTTCGGCGACACCAACCAGCATGGCATGGAAGGCGTCAAATTCTGGACCAAGGTCAAGACGATCACTCAGCGCTGGCCCGATGGAGCGGCCGACGGTGGCAACGCGTTCGTCATTCCAACCATGGGATGATAGAGGCGGAGCGCCATTCCCCTTCATTGAGACACACAAGGCCATGACCCAGTTCGACCTGACCGAAGATCAGCGCGCCATTCAGGAGATGGCGCGGCGTTTCACCGCCGACGCCATCACGCCCTTCGCCGCCGAGTGGGACGAGAAGCATATCTTCCCGCGCGACACGATCCGCGCGGCGGCGGAGCTGGGCTTCGGCGGCATCTATGTCTCGGAAGCGTCGGGCGGCATCGGCCTCGGCCGGCTGGAAGCGGCGCTCATCATGGAGGCGATGGCCTATGGCTGTCCGTCTACCAGCGCCTTCATCTCGATCCACAACATGGCGTCATGGATGATCGACCGCTTCGGCAGCCAGAGCCTCAAGGACAAATATCTTCCGTCCATGGTGCCGATGGACCTGATCGGCAGCTATTGCCTGACCGAAGCGGGATCGGGATCGGACGCCGCCGCGCTCAAAACGCGGGCGGCGCGGGACGGCGACCATTATGTCGTCACCGGCTCCAAGCAGTTCATTTCGGGTGGCGGCGAAAATGACATCTATGTCGTGATGGTCCGCACCGGGGAGGAGGGGCCGAAGGGCATCAGCTGTCTCGTCATCCAAAAGGACATGCCGGGTGTGAGCTTCGGCGCCCCTGAACGCAAGCTCGGCTGGCATTCGCAGCCAACCGCGCAGGTCAATTTTGACGGGGTACGCGTTCCGGTCGAAAATCTGGTCGGCGGCGAAGGGCAGGGGTTCAGCATCGCGATGATGGGCCTCGACGGCGGCCGCCTTAACATCGGCGCCTGCTCGCTGGGCGGCGCGCAACGCTGCATTGATGAAGCCGTCCGCTACACCAAGGACCGCAGGCAGTTCGGCCAGGCGATTGCCGAATTCCAGAACACCCAGTTCATGCTGGCCGACATGGAGACGGAGCTTCAGGCCGCCCGCACCCTGCTCTACGCCGCTGCCGTCAAGGTGACGGACAATGCACCTGACAAGACCCGCTTCGCCGCCATGGCCAAGCGTCTCGCGACCGACACCGGATCGTCCGTGGTCGACCGCGCGCTGCAACTCCACGGCGGCTATGGCTATCTGATGGATTATCCGATCGAACGCTTCTGGCGCGACCTGCGCGTCCATTCGATCCTGGAAGGCACCAACCAGGTCATGCGCATGATCGTCGCCCGGGACATGCTGCGGCAATGACGCAGGATGTGCTGACATATGTCGAAAACGGCATCGGCCGCATCCGCCTCAATCGTCCGAAGGCGCTCCACGCGCTTACGCTCCCCATGTGCCAGGCGATCACCGCCGCCCTGCTCGACTGGCGAGAGGATGCGGCGATAAGCGCGGTGATGATCGATCATGCAGAAGGGCGGGGCTTCTGCGCGGGCGGCGACATCGCGATGATCGCCGCGAGCGCAAAGGCCGACTGCGTCGAAGCCGAAGCCTTCTTCCATGCCGAATATCGGATGAATCATCTGCTGTTCGTCTATGAAAAGCCGATCGTCGCCTTCATCGACGGCATCGTCATGGGCGGCGGTGTCGGGCTATCCATGCCCGCGGGGTTCCGGGTCGCGACCGAACGGACGATCTTCGCCATGCCGGAAACCGGCATCGGCCTTTTCCCCGATGTCGGCGGCGGCTGGTTCCTGCCAAGGCTGCCTGGCCGGGTGGGCGCTTGGCTGGCGGTCACGGGCGCGCGCATTGACGGTGCGGACTGCGTCGCGGCGGGCATCGCCACCCAATATCTCGCATCCGACCGGCTGGACGCGGTGAAGGCCCGCATCCTCGCCGATCCGCTGGGCATCGGCGAGATATTGGACGAAAATGCGGCGCCGCCACCCGTATCCAAACTGGCGGAGCATAGCGCCGACATCGACCGCTTGTTCGCGTCCGACCGGGCGGAGGCGATCGTCGCCGCCTTGCGCGCCGACGGCGGCGCATGGGCGGCGCAGCAGCTTGAGACAATTGCCGGCAAATCCCCCCAGACCATCAAGGTGGCTTTGCGCCAACTGGCTCTTGGCGCTGGCATGACCAGCTTCGCCGACAATATGGCGATGGAATATGATCTTGCCCGCGCCGTCATCCGCCGACCCGATTTCGTGGAAGGCGTGCGCGCTGTCATCATCGACAAGGACAACAGCCCTAAATGGCAGCCGGCGACGCTGGAGGCAGTGAGCGACGAAATGCTCGATGCCATCTTCGCCGAGCGGCCGGATCGCTGGACGCCGTTGCCGGAACTGGCAGGCGCTGGCTGATCCTGTCCTATCAGGCGGCGCGTGACGATAATGGGCGCCCCACTTTCCGATAGGATCAGGGCGACGCAACAAAATGTCAAAATCTGCGGGAAATATGCGAAGTTAAGCGGAAGAGGATCCCAGACATGACGTCCACCATCGGCTTCATCGGCCTCGGCAATATGGGGGGCGGGATGGCCGCCAACCTGCTCAAGAATGGCTACGCGGTGCGTGCCTTCGACCTTTCCGAGGATGCGTTGCGACGCGCGGTGGAGGCAGGGGCGACCGCCTGCGCCAGCGCGGCGGAAGCCGCTGCCGGGGTGGATGCCGTCGTGACCATGTTGCCGGCCGGCGCCCATGTGGAATCGGTCTATAGTGACGCCGTTTTCGGCGCGGCGGCACCGGGCACGCTGTTCCTCGATTGCTCCACCATCGATGTCGCGACCGCCCGGCGCGTGATCGATGCGGCCGAGGCGCGAGGCTTTGCAATGGTCGATGCGCCCGTCTCCGGCGGCATCGCGGCGGCGGCGGGTGGGACGCTGACTTTCATGGCCGGCGGGTCCGATCAGGCGTTCGCGCGCGCCCAGCCGATCCTGTCGGCGATGGGCAAGGCGGTGATCCATGCCGGCGCGGCGGGCAATGGGCAGGCGGCGAAGATCTGCAACAACATGCTGCTCGGCGCGACGATGGTCGCCACCTGCGAAGCCTTCGCTATGGCGCAAAAGCTGGGCCTCGATCCGCAGACCTTCTACGACATTTCCAGCGTGTCCTCGGGCCAGAGCTGGTCGATGACCAGCTACTGCCCGGTTCCGGGCGTCGGCCCGCAAAGCCCGTCTGACAATGACTATCAGGGTGGGTTCGCTGTGGCGTTGATGCTGAAGGATCTCAAGCTCGCGACCCAGGCCGCCGCACAAGCAGGGGCCAGCGTACCCATGGGCAATGCGGCCGAAGCGCTCTACCAGCTGCTCGCCAACCGGGGCGAGGGCGAACGCGATTTTTCCGTGATGATGAAGCTGCTTCAGGGTAACTGAAGCTCGCTTCCCAAGGAACTTCCGCCTGCGCCGGACGCTGAACCGGGCGGAGGTTTTTCGTATGGCGGCTCGTGCATATTGGCAAGGCCAGATCCGGCTGGCGCTCGTATCCATCCCGGTCGAAATCTATCCTGCGACCCGGTCGGGCGCGGCGATTTCCTTTCACCAGATCCATGAACCCAGCGGTCAGCGCATCCGGTATGAAAAGGTCGCCCCAGGGGTCGGCCCCGTCGATCGCGACGACATCCTCAAGGGCTTCGAAATCTCCAAGGGCAATTACGTCCTGCTGGAGGATGAGGAGATAGAGGCGGTCAAGATCGAGAGCCGCAAGACGCTGGATCTCGTCCAGTTCGTGGAAGCGGACGCGATCGACGTTCTCTATTATGAAAAGCCCTATTTCGTGCTGCCGGCGGACGATCTGGCGGAGGAAGCCTATGCCGTGCTGCGCGATGCATTGCGCGCCACGCGAAAGGTCGGCCTTGGGCAGTTGTCCGTGCGCGGGCGGGAGCAACTCGTATCCTTGAAGCCTTGCGGGCGCGGCCTTATCCTGGAGGTGCTCCGCTACGCCGATGAGGTCACGCGCGCGCAGAAATATTTCAGCGCCATCCCGGACCACAAGGCCGACCCCGACCTCCTCGACCTTGCCACCGCCATCATCGACAAGAAGACGGCGCCCTTCCACCCGGAGGAGTTTCACGACGGCTATGTCGATGCGCTCCAGCGGCTCATCGAAAAGAAGAAGAAGGCGAAGGGCAAGCGCATCATAGAGGATGTCGAGGAGCCCGCCGCCAAGGGCAGCAACGTCATTGACCTTATGGCCGCGCTCAAGAAGTCGGTGGGGGAGGGGGGCAAGGCAGCACCAGCCAAGAAGCCCACCGCACGCAAGACACCGGCAAAATCCGCGGCCAAGTCCACGGCCAAGCCCCGTACCACCGCAAAGCGCAAGAGCGCCTGACCATGGAGCTCAACCCCGCAACACCCTTGCATGTGATCGACGGGCCGATCCTGCTGCGCCTCGGCGCGGCGGCTATGATCGGTCTGGCGCTCGGCCTCGATCGCGAGTTGCGTGGCTATCCGGCCGGGCTGCGTACCCATGGCATCCTCTGCTTCACTTGCGCACTGATGACGATCAGCGCCATCGCCCTGCACAAGCAGATGGGCGGGGAGGGGAATATCGATCCCCTCCGCGTGTTCGAGGCTTCGGCCGCGTTCACCGGCATCATCGCCGCCGGGATCATCGTCACCAGTCGCGGGCGGGTCCGCAATCTCACCACCGCGGCCCATGTCTGGCTGACCGCCATGATCGGCATCGCCTGCGGCGCGGGGCAATGGCCCCTGGTCGTCAGCGCGGCCATCGTCGCGATCGTCATGCTGACCGCTTTGCGGCTGGTGGAGGATCGTTGGCTGGACCCGAGGGAGCCGCGCTGATGCCCGGCAAAAGCCCGCTTGATACCTATAATGCCAAGCGTGACTTCACCCGCACCCGCGAGCCGAAGGGGGAGATTGCCGGCAAGGGCGGCAACAGCTTCGTCGTGCAGAAACATGATGCGACGCGGCTGCACTGGGACTTCCGGCTGGAAGTGGATGGGGTGCTCAAAAGCTGGGCGGTGACCAAGGGGCCAAGCACCGATCCTGCGGACAAGCGCCTGGCGGTCCAGACCGAAGACCATCCGCTCAGCTACGGCGATTTCGAGGGGGTCATACCCCAGGGCGAATATGGCGGCGGCACGGTGATGCTGTGGGATCGGGGCACATGGGCGCCGGTTGAGGGGAAAAGCGCCGCAGACCTGAAAGACGGCCATCTCCACTTCACGCTGGATGGCGAACGCATGAAGGGCGAGTGGCTGCTCGTCCGCATGAAGCGCCGTCCGGGCGAAAAGCGCGACAACTGGCTGCTGCGCAAGATCGATGATGCGCATGCGGGGGAGGGCGACATATTGGTCGAACGCGCGCTCACCAGCGTCCTGACGGGCCGGTCCATGGCGGAGATCGCCGCCGACAAGGCTGGCGCACAGTCGTTGAAGGGCGCAAAGGGCAAGGCGTTCGGCCAGAAGATGCAGGCCGCCCGAGACCATAATGCGAAGGTTGCCCGAAAGCCCCGCCGGTCCGCTGGTAAGCTCCCCGCTGTTTCCTCACCCCAACTTGCCACGCTGGTGGATGCGGTGCCCGCAGGCAATGAGTGGCTGCACGAGATCAAGTTCGACGGCTATCGCGCGCTGATTGCCGCCGCTGGCGATAAGGTGCGCGTATCGACCCGCAACGGCCTCGACTGGACGGATAAGTTCGGCCCGCTCGTCCGTGCCATCGCCGCGCTCGATCTACCGCCAGCGCTGATCGATGGCGAGATCGTGGCATTCGGCGCGGATGGCAATCCCAGCTTCTCGGCGCTTCAAGACGTGCTGAAGCGCGGCCATGGCGCGCAACGCGAGGATACGCCCTTTCAGTTCTTCGCCTTCGATCTGCTTGCCCTGGACGGCACGGACATGAGGCCGCTTCCTCAGATCGAGCGTAAGGAACGGCTGGAGGCGCTGCTTGGGCGGGCAGAGCCGCCGATCCGCGTCGCCGATCACATCATCGGCGCTGGAGAGAAGCTCTACCAGTCCCTGTGCGCGGCGGGGCAGGAGGGCATCATCGCCAAGCGCGTCGACGCGCCCTATCGCGCCGGCCGGACGAAGAATTGGGTGAAGGTGAAATGCACCCGGCGGCAGGAATTCGTCGTGATCGGCCGCGTCGGCAGCACGGCGCGAGGACGCCCCTTCCGGTCTCTCCTCCTTGCCCAGCATGAAGGCAAGACTCTGGTGTACAAGGGGAAGGTGGGCACGGGGTTTGATACCGACATGATGACACAGCTAGACCAAGCGATGCAACCGCTTGCCGCGGGAAAGGCGCCCACCGATGTCCCCCGCACCGAAGCCCGCGGCGCGACCTGGCTCAAACCAGTGCTGGTCGCTGAAATTGCCTTTGCCGAATTTACCGCGGAGGGGCGTGTCCGCCATGCCAGCTTCCTGGGGCTGCGCGGCGACAAGAAAGCAGCCGATGTGAAGCCAGAGCGGCCCGCCCCCGCCCCCATGCCGCGCGAGGGGGTCAGGATCACCAATCGGGACCGCGTCATCTTTCCCGAGAGTGGCCAGACGAAGGGTGAACTGGCCGACTATTATGCAGCCGTCGCTCCCCTGATGCTGCCCTTCGCCGCTCAACGCCCGGTCAGCCTGGTGCGCTGTCCGCAAGGGCGCGCCAAGAAATGTTTCTTCCAGAAGCATGACAGCGGCGCCTTCGGCAAGGCGGTGCATCAGGTGCCGATCCGGGAGAAGGATGGCGGCGCGGAGGATTATATCTATGTCGATGATGTGGAGGGGCTGCTCGCCTGTGTTCAGATGGGCACCATCGAATTCCATGGGTGGGGCAGCCGCGTAGCCGCGGTAGAGAAGCCCGACCGCATGATCTTCGACCTCGATCCCGACGAAGGCATGGATTTCGGACGGGTGAAGGAAGCGGCGCAGGACATCCGCGCCCGCCTCTCCGATCTCGGACTGGTTTCATTTGCGATGCTTTCGGGCGGCAAGGGCGTCCATGTCGTGGTCCCTTTGACGCCCGGTCACGACTGGGGCGCCCATAAGGATTTCGCGTCCCGTTTTGCGCAGGCGCTCAGCACTGCAGAGCCGGACCGGTTCGTCGCCACGATGAGCAAGGCCAAGCGCAAGGACCGCATTTTCATCGACTGGCTGCGCAACCAACGTGGCAGCACCGCTGTACTCCCTTATTCCGCCCGCGCGCGCCCCGGTGCCCCCGTCGCCATTCCTGTCGACTGGGATGAACTGGAGGGTATTGCGGATGCCCATCCCTATGCCATTGGCGACGCGACCACGCTGCTGGATCGTGCCGTGTCCCTCAAGGGGTGGGGCTTCGCGGCGCAAACTCTACCCGACCTCTAAGGCATGTGGCAGCGGACGTGCTGAGCCAACGGGGCTCGTTTGCTGATGGCCGGGTAGCGGACCCGCTTGATTCGAGCAGCGTCGTGAAACACTATATGTTTTGTCAGACTTATCCCCAATTATCATCTTCGTTGTAGATTGGAAAATATCCTATATGTTTGCTGCGTTAGCGTTTAAGCGACGAGTATGTCAGACCTTAGGATTATAGCTCACTCTCTCCCCACCGCGGAGGCCCCCGGCCGGCCGGCGCCGACGCTGGTCGAGCGCGCATACGAGCATCTCCTGTCCATGCTGATGACGGTGAAGATCGCTCCGGGAGAGCGAATTCCTATCGACACGGTGGCGCGTCAACTGGGTATTTCCCAAACCCCGATACGCGAGGCTTTGAGCCAGCTTGAAGCGGAGAAACTGGTCTACAAGACGACGAATGTCGGTTATCGTGCAAGTCCGCAGATGACACCGGAAGAGGTGCACGACCTCTACACGCTGCGCTTGCTCATCGAACCCTACGCCGCTGCTCGGGCAGCCGAGCATATGGATGATGAAACGCTTTCGATTCTCCAGACCATCCAAAAGGACATGGATGCTGTGGTGGAGCGGAACGAGCAGGCCTACGCCCGCTTCGCCGAAGCAGACGCACAATTACACAGACTAATTGCGAAGGGCAGCGGCAATCGGCTGATCGAGGAGACGATCGAGCGGCTCCATGCTCATCTCCAGATTTTCCGATCCTTGT
Source organism: Sphingobium sp. (assembly GCA_013911745.1). Taxonomy (GTDB): domain Bacteria; phylum Pseudomonadota; class Alphaproteobacteria; order Sphingomonadales; family Sphingomonadaceae; genus Sphingobium; species Sphingobium olei. Next base: position 13,907 of record JACESO010000024.1, read on the forward strand.
ATCAAAACAGCGCACAGCCCAACGCGCCCGAAATAGCCGCACGGGAGCATCAGCTTATCATTGCAGCCTTGCTGGCGCATGACCCGGTGGCAGCGGAACAATCGGTGCGCGAACATCTCAGCTGTTCGCAACTACGTATGGACCGCGCAACCGGCACCCGCCGCGATTGAAGCGACCGGCCAAGCTGGCGCAAATCAAGTTGAAAGGGCCTTGACGCGCCTGTTGGCAGCACTTACCACGATTTCGCCGGATCATATATGATATGAAACAGGTCTGGAGAGGACGGGTATGCGCGTTTCGAGGAAGACTGGATTTTCGATAGCTTGCTTGGCCGCCGCGATGCTGGCAGGCGCGTCGGGTCAAGCGGTGGCCGAAACTTTCGTGCTGCGTGACTTTACATTGATCGACGGCACCGGGCGTGCGCCCGTCGCAAATCAGGCTCTTGTCGTGACGGATGGCAAGATCAGCTGGGTCGGCCCCGTCCGCAAGTTGAAGGCGCCAGCGGGGGCGAAGATCGAAAAGCTGGCAGGCAAATATCTGATGCCCGGCCTCATCGACAGCCATGTCCATCTTGGGCTGGTCGATGGCATCACGCAGAATCTCAAATATCAGACGACCGCCAATATCGAGGAGCAGCTCAAGACCTACGCGGCTTATGGTGTCACGACCGTTCAGACGCTGGGTACGGAGCAGGATCTGATCTTTCCCATCCAGCAAAAGCGGAAGGGGCGGACCTCAAGTCCCCGCGTCTACACCGTAGGGCAGGGCGTCGTCTTCAAGGGCAGCTACGGAGGCGTCCCCGGCCTGGACCAGTCGGTGGCTACGCCGGACGAAGCACGCAAGATGGTCGATGCCCAGGCATCCAAGGGCGCGGATCTGATCAAATTATGGGTCGATGACGAATTCGGCATGCTGGACGAGAGGATGCCGCCGCAGATCAGCACCGCGGTCATCGACCAGGCGCGCAAGGACGGCAAGAAGACCGTTGCCCACATCTTCTATTATGACAATGCTGCTGAATTGACGCGTGAAGGCGTGAATGCCTTCGCCCATTCGGTGCGCGATCGCTCCGTGGACGATGCCCTGGTCAACCAGATGAAGGCCAAGGGCGTGTGGCAGATGGCCGCGACGCTCAGCCGTGAGGCATCGTTCATCTACAAGACGCTGCCCTTCCTCGACGATCCCTTCTTTTCGCGTGGCGTGACCCCGGCAGTGCTGACAGAGCTCAAGAGTCCGGAGCGTGCCGCGAAGCTGGGCGCCGCTCCGAATTTCCCGAAATATGCGGCCGCGCTGAAGCAGGCGTCGGATAATTTCGGACGCGAGGTCAAAGCGGGCATTCGATATGGCATGGGCACGGACAGCGGTCCGACGGCGCGCTTCCCCGGCTATTTCGCCCATTGGGAACTGGAACTGATGGTCCAGGCCGGCATCACGCCGATGCAGGCGCTGACCGCGGCCACCAGTGCCAATGCCGAATTCATGGGCGCCAAGGACATTGGTACGATCGCACCTGGGAAATGGGCGGATCTGCTGGTGCTGGATCGTGACCCGACCAAGGACATCCGCAACACGCGTGCCATCAATACCGTCTTCATCAGCGGGACGAAGGTTCCGACCATCTGGCAGACTTGCAAGGGCCGGGCCGCCACCGCGTGCGAGGGTCGTCCGTGACCGGAGAAGCGACGGCACTGCCAGACCAGCAAGCCGCCTCGGCGACCATGCGTCCTACACGCGCGCGCCATGTCGTTCTGTGGCTGACGGTGCTGGCCTATCTCATTACTTATATGGATCGCGTCGTCATTGCGACCGCCGCCCCGGTGATAGAGCAGGAATATGGCTTCTCGCCCGTGACTATGGGCTGGATCTTCGCCTCTTTCTCCATTGCCTACGCCCTGTTCCAGATTCCGGGCGGCTGGCTGGGCGATCGCTTCGGCCCTCGCCGTGCGCTGACGGGCGTGGTGCTGTGGTGGTCGACCTTCACCGCAGCGACAGCGATGACCTGGTCGGCCGGGTCGATGATGGTGTGCCGCTTCCTGTTCGGCATGGGCGAAGCGGGGGCTTTTCCCATCGCCACGCGCTCGCTGTCCCGTTGGATGCTGCCGTCGGAGCGTGGCTGGGCGCAGGGCGTCACTCATGCGGGTGCGCGGCTGGGCGGCGCGGTGACGCCGGTCTTCGTGGCGCTGCTGATCGTGCAATTCGGCTGGCGCATGCCCTTCATGGCGTTCGCACTCGTCGGTGTCGCCTGGGCGGGGCTATGGTTCTGGTATTATCGCGACACGCCGCGTGAGCATGGATCGGTCAACGCCGCCGAGCTGGAGATGATCGAAGGCGCGCTGGGTGCCGGCCGCGCTCGGGTCAGCGTGCCATGGCGCCACTTGCTGAGCAATTCCCAGCTCTGGGTGCTGTCGGCGATGTATTTCTGCTATGCTTACTGCATCAACATCTTCCTTACCTGGTTTCCCAAATATCTGCATGACGCCCGTGGGTTCGACATCGCGCTCATGGGCCTATTCGCCAGCATGCCGCTGATGGCCGGCGTGATTGGCGACCTGCTGGGCGGCTGGTTCTCCGACTTTCTAGTGAAGCGCGGTGCAGGGTTGAAGATGGCGCGGCGCAGCGTTGCCGTCGTCGGTTTCCTCACCGCCGCGATCATGATCCCGCTGGCCGCCGCGATGGACGGGCATGTGGCGAGCATCATCTGCTTCTGCTTCGCCCTGTTCGGCCTTGAGCTGACCGTTGGTGTGTCCTGGGCAGTCACGCTCGACATCGGCGGCGAATATGCCGGTTCCGTCTCGGCAGTCATGAACACGCTGGGCAACAGCGGTGCCGCGGTCGCTGCGGCGGTTACTGGCTATATCGTCACCATGAGTGGCTGGTTCGCAGCCTTCGCGGTCCTTTCCATCCTATGTCTGATCGCCGCTGCATTGTTCCTGCGTATCGATGCCTCGCGTAAATTGCGGGACGGGCAGGAGGCGCGGATATGACGGAGAAGTCGGAAACCGATCGTCGAACCCTGCTGAAGCTTGCCGGTTTTGGTGTCGGCATGGCTGCCGCGCCGTTCGCCGCGGCGGCTCAAGACACGCATGCCGGGCACCAGATGGCCATGCCCGCGGCGAACGCGGCGCAATCGCCAGGCGGCGCCGTATCGCCAGGCTATATCTTCCTCAATCCCGACGAGGCCGCCTTCGTCGAAGCCTTTGTCGACACGCTCATCCCCCAGGACGAATATAGCGACAAGGGGACCGACCTTGGCGTTGCCATCTTCATCGACCGGCAGCTGGACAGCGGTTGGGGCAATGGGGATCGCATGTATCTTCAGGGCCCCTTCCAAGAAGGGACGCCGGAACAGGGCTACCAGCTGAAACTGACCCCGAACCAGCTCGTGCGGGTTGGCATTGCCGATGTGAACGACCATCTGCGCGCCAGCAATGGCGGGGCCAGTTTCGACACGCTGGAAGAAGCGGACCGCATTACATTTGTGACGGCGCTTGAGGCAGGCAAGATCGAATTGCCGAGCGTCCCGGTGCGCACCTTCTTCAACACGCTTTTCCAGCTGGCGATGGACGGGTTCTTCGCGGACCCCATCTATGGCGGCAATCGCGGGAAGGCGTCGTGGAAGATGCTCGGCTATCCGGGCGTGGGCGAGATGTATGCCGACAAGATCGCCGAATGGCGCAATCGTCCCTACCGAGTCGACGAACCTCTTTCGATCCAGGATCTCAGTTGATGGCGACGAAGTTACCTGCCGTTGACGTGGTGATCGTCGGGTCGGGCTGGACCGGCGGCATCGTCGCCAAGGAACTGGCGCCCACCGGACTCAAGGTCGTGATGTTCGAACGCGGCCGGCCGCAGGATACCGTCCCCGACTTCGCGGGTCCGCAGGCGCATGACGCGCTGAAATATAGTCGGCGTCTGCATATGGTGCAGGATCTGTCACAGGAAACCATTACCTTCCGGAACAGCATGGATCAGGTCGCCTTGCCGATCCGCCAGCACGGCTTCTACTGGCCCGGTACAAATGTCGGCGGATCGGGTGCGCACTGGTCGGGGCTTACCTGGCGCTGGTCGGAGTGGGAGCACAAGATGCGCTCCGGGACGATCGGCAAATATGGGAAGAGCCTCATTCCGGAGGACATGAACCTCCAGGATTGGCCTATCTCATACGACGAACTCGAACCCTATTATGACCGGTTCGAGAAGGTGTGCGGGATATCGGGGAAGGCGGGGAATCTGAAAGGCCGCAAGGTAGCCGGCGGCAATCCGTTCGAGGCGCCTCGCCAGAATGAATATCCAACCCCGCCAATGACCGCGTCGCATGTCATGACGCTGTTCGACAAGGCGACTGCCAATCTCGGATATCATCCCTTTCCGATCCCGACCGCCAACTGTTCGCAGGACTATGTGAACCCGGACGGCATCGCACTTGGTCAGTGCCATTATTGCGGTCACTGCACAGCTTTCGGCTGCGAAGCCAACGCGAAGGCGAGCCCGCATTTCCTGATGCTGCCGCTTGCACGCAAGAACCCCAATTTCCAGCTTCGCACCAACGCCACGGTCGTGAAGATCAACCTGGACTCCGATGGCAAGCGTGCGACCGGGGTCACCTATGTCGATGCCCGTGGCCGCGAGATCGAACAGCCAGCCGATCTGGTGGTGCTCGGTGCATTCGTCACCGGGAACGTCCATCTGATGCTCCATTCGGGCATCGGCAAGCCCTATGACCCCAAGACCAATACGGGCGTCATCGGCCGCAACTACGCCTTCCAGGGCGGCGGCGGCGCGCGGTTGCTGCTGGACAGCAACACGTTCACCAACCCTTTCATGGGGTCGGGTGCGCTCGGCAGTTGGATCGACGACTTCAACGGCGACAATTATGATTTCGCCAAGGCCGGTTATATCGGTGGCGGCGGCATCAGCATCGGCAGCAATAGCGGAGACCCGCTGACCTATCATCCGACCATGCCCGGCCAGCCCCGGTGGGGCAAGGGATGGAAGAAGGCGATGGTCGACGCCTATCATCATGTCGCCGGCGTCAGCCATCAGGGCGCGGTGATGAGCTATCGACAGAATTATTTCGATCTCGATCCGACGTACCGGGATGCATTCGGCAGGCCGATGCTGCGCCTGACCTTCGACTGGCAGCCTAATGAACAGAAGCTGATGGCGGCGCACAGCGCCGTCTGCCAGCGCATCGCTGAGGAGATCACAGGCCGCAAGGAAGGCGGAGCCGGGATGCCCCGCAGCTTCGGTCACTTCAACAGCGGTTTCTACCAGACCACCCACAATACCGGCGGCGTGGTGTTCGGCGACGATCCTAAGACCAGCGCGCTCAACAAATATTGCCAGTCCTGGGACGTGCCGAACCTGTTCGTGCTCGGCTCCTGCGTGTTTCCGCAAAATGCGGGCCGCAACCCCACGGGCCCGGTAGGCGCCCTCGCATTCTGGGCGGCGGACGCCATTACCAAAAAATATCTCAAGCGCCCCGGCGCTCTGGTTTGAACATTGTGCGCCCGACGCGCACCATAGGAGGTTAGGTACGTGAAGACTTGGATTTTTGCCGCAGGGATTGGAGCGATGGCTCTGGCCGGCACTGCGCTGGCTGCCGCGCCCAAGGGCAATCCCGCCAAGGGCCAGCAGATTTTCGCCCGCTGTGCCGCCTGTCACAAGGTGGGGCCAAGTCCAGCCCGCTCGATCGGTCCGTCGCTGAACGGAGTGGTCGGTCGCCCCGCCGGCACCGAAGCGGGTTACCGCTACTCGCCGGCGATGAAGGCATCGGGCATCAAGTGGGACGAGGCCAGCATCGACAAGTTGCTGCAGGGGCCGGCCAAGCTGGTCCCCGGCACGAAGATGATTTTCCCTGGCATGGCATCACCGCAGGATCGCGCTGATGTCATCGCCTATCTGAAACAATATGGCGCGGACGGTAACAAGAAGTGAGCGACATCCCCTATGCTTTCGGCGCGCTTCGCCTGCCGCGATCGGTTCTGTTCGGCCGGGGTCAGCGCCATGCGCTGGGCGCGGCCGCCAGCAAGCTGGGCAAGCGCGCGCTGATCTGTACGGACGAACGGCAGGGCGCACAGCCTGAATTCCACGCCATGGTCGCCGATCTGAAAAGCCACGGCATGGAGGTTCACGTCTTCGACCGGACCATCCCCGACCTTCCGATCGGGCCGATCGAGGATTGTGTCGAGGAAGTGCGTAGCTTCGCGCCGGATGTCGTTATCGGTATTGGTGGCGGCAGTTCCATGGACATGGCGAAGGTCGTCGCCGTTCTGCTGACTCATGGCGGCGATCTGCGCTCCTATTATGGCGAGTTCGCGGTTCCCGGACCCGTTATGCCGTTGATCGCCATGCCGACCACGGCAGGCACCGGATCGGAAGTGACGCCCGTTGCTGTGGTATCCGACGACGAACGCGGCGCGAAGGTGGGCATAGCCAGTCCGCATCTCATACCGCTGGTTGCGATCTGCGATCCCGAACTGACCGTCACCTGCCCCCCGACCCTGACCGCCTGCTCCGGCGCTGACGCGCTGACCCATGCGGTAGAGGCCTACACGACCTTAGCGCGTCCTGCCGATCCCATGTTGACGCAGGATCATGTCTTCGTCGGCAAGAACCTCCTTTCAGATCATTTCGCTCGATTGGCGGTCGCTAATATCTTCCTTTATCTGGAGCGGGCCTATCGCGACGGCAGCGACATCGAAGCGCGCGAGGGGCTGATGCTTGCATCCCTCGCAGCTGGCTGCGCCTTCGGGACTGCGGGCACCGCCGCAGCGCACGCGATCCAGTATCCGGTCGGCAACCTCACGCACACGGCGCATGGCGATGGCGTAGCAACGCTGCTGCCGTTCGTGATGCAGTATAATCAGCCTTTCTGCCGCGCCGCTTTCGCTGAGCTTGCTCGGACGATCCAGCTGCCCGACGCCCCCGAGGCCGACTTGTCGCAGGCGTTCATCGACGCTGTCGCCGATCTGCTCGGCAGGGTCGCGATCCCTCGCTCGCTCGCGGCGCTGGGGCTTAAGGCGGAGCAGCAGGATTTCGTCGCCGAAAACGCCCTGAACGCTGCCCGGCTGGTCAAGAACAACCCCCGCCCCCTCGATCTGATTGCAATGCAGGCCATTACCCGGGCCGCATTTTCCGGTGAGCGCGCTGCGCTCCGGGCTGTCTGATCCTCTGCCACAAGGTTTGCCATGACGAACAGCTTCACTTGCACTACCACTGAAGGCCATGCCGGCCCCTTCGCCATTCCGACCGATCTTTTGATCGGTGAGCAATGGACGGGGGCCGCGAGCGGCAAGCGCATCGACATCCTCAATCCCGCTACCGAAACAACGCTGACCTCGGTGGCCGACGCAAGTCCGGCGGAAGGCATCGCCGCAGTCGATGCGGCATCCGCTGCGGCGGGATCGTGGGCAGCGACGCCGCCGCGCAAGCGCGCCGATATCCTGCTCGCCTGCTTCCATGCCATGATGGAAGAGCAGGAATGGCTGGCGCAACTCATCACGCTTGAGAATGGCAAGTCACTGGCCGATGCGCGCGGCGAGGTCGCCTACGCAGCCGAATTCTTCCGCTGGTATGCGGAGGAAGCGGTACGCATCAATGGCGAACTGTCGATATCACCGGGTGGCGCAAACCGGATCATGGTGCAATATCAGCCGATCGGCATCGCCCTGTTGATCACGCCGTGGAATTTCCCCGCGGCGATGGCGACCCGCAAGATCGCCCCGGCGCTGGCGGCAGGCTGCACCTGTATCCTGAAGCCAGCCGAAGAGACGCCGCTGACGGCGCTGGCTGTGGCGGAGATCATGCGTCGCGCCGGTGTGCCGGCAGGCGTCGTGAACGTCATCAACACCAGCGAACCGGGACCGGTCTGCAGCGAGATCCTGCACGATCCCCGCGTCCGCAAACTGTCCTTCACCGGATCGACCGAAGTGGGTCGCATCCTTTTGCGGCAGGCGGCCGATCAGGTCATCAGCTCGTCCATGGAACTGGGCGGCAATGCGCCCTTCCTGATTCTGGACGACGCGGACCTGGCCGAGGCGATCGAAGGCGCTCTGGTGGCCAAGATGCGCAACGCTGGTGAGGCCTGTACCGCTGCCAATCGCTTCTATGTCCAGCGCGGTATTCACGACGCCTTCGTCGCCAAGCTGGTGGACCGTATGGGGGCGATGAAGATGGGGCCCGGCCTGGAAAGCGCAACCCAGTGCGGCGCGATGATCAACCGGGCGGCGATCGACAAGATCGAACATCTGGTCGCCGATGCGGTCAGCCGTGGGGCGGAGGTAAAGCTGGGCGGTCAGACACCTGCCGGAGCCGGTTTCTTCTATCCGCCCTCGGTTCTGGCCAATGTTCAGCCGGGTTCCGAGATATTGACCACCGAAGTGTTCGGTCCAGTCGCAGCCGTGATCCCTTTCGACGATCCACAGGAAGCTATCTCGCTCGCCAATGCGACCGAATATGGGCTAGCGGCCTATGTCTATACCGACAACCTCAAGCGCGGCCTACAAATGGCCGAGCAGATCGAGGCGGGAATGGTCGCGATCAATCGCGGTCTTGTATCCGACGCGGCGGCGCCGTTCGGTGGCGTCAAGCAGAGCGGGCTTGGACGCGAAGGATCGCACCATGGCCTGCTGGAATATTGCGAGGCCAAATATATCGCCGTCAGCTGGTGATCTGCACAGCCAAGTGAAGCGCAACAGAGCTAGGAGAGGGCCGAAAGCGCGATGACCAAAGTGAGCCGACGTGGGCTTTTAGGCGGGACCGTCGCCGCTGCCGCCGCCATTGGAACCCATCCGATCCGGCGCGCAGCGGCCCAGGAATTGCCGGGCGGGCCGGACACGGAATGGCGCCATTATGCCGCCGACCAGGCGAATACCCGCTATTCGCCGCTCGACCAGATCAATGGCGAGAATTTCGGGGATTTGCAAGTCGCCTGGAGCTTCAAGACCGACATTCTCGGCGCGCGGAAGGAATATCAGTTCGAGCCGACGCCCCTGCTCATCAAAGGAAGGTTGTTCCTGACAGCAGGGTCGCGGCGGGATTGTGTGGCGGTCGACGCGGCAACGGGCGAACTGCTTTGGATGTACCGCAAGGATGAAGGCCAGCGCGCGCTCAATTCGCCGCGCCAGCTCTCGGGCCATGGCTGTTCCTATTGGACGGACGGGAAGCAGGAACGCATCCTGTTCGTAACGATCGGCTATCAGCTGGTGTCGCTCGATGCGGCCACAGGCTTGCCCGATACCGCGTTCGGCGTGAACGGCGTGGTCGATCTCAAGCAGGATTTCGATCAGGACATCGATCTTGAAACGGCCGACGTCGGCCTGCACGCCACGCCGCTTGTCGCGCGGGACACCGTGGTCGTCGGGGCGGCGCATACGGCCGGCGACGTGCCGGCCGTGCGCAAGAACGTGAAGGGCTATGTGCGCGGCTTCGACGTGCGGACGGGCAAGCGCAAATGGATTTTTCATACGATTCCCAAAAAAGGGGAGTTTGGCTATGACAGCTGGCTGAACAGGGACGCCGACGAAGCGGGTAACGGCGGCGTATGGGCCGAAATGTCGGCGGATGAAGAACTCGGCCTCGTTTACGTGCCAGTCGAATTGGCGACCGGCGACGAGATGGGCATGTTCCGCAGGGGCGATGCTCTGTTCGGTGAGTCGCTCGTCGCGCTCGACATCGAAACAGGCGAGCGGCGTTGGCATTACCAGCTCGTCCATCATGGCCTGTGGGACAGGGACATTCCCTGCGCGCCGATCCTCTGCGACATTCCCGTCGACGGCCGCACGGTGAAGGCGCTTGCGCAGCCGACCAAGCAATGCTTCCTCTACGTCCTGGACCGGACCAACGGGAAGCCTATCTGGCCGATCGTCGAGCGACCGGTCGAGAAGGGCGATGTGCCGGGCGAATGGTATGCCAAGACGCAGCCCTTCCCGACCAAGCCGCCTGCCTATGACGTGCAGGGGGTGACCGTCGACGATCTGATCGACTTCACGCCAGCCTTGCGGGCCAAGGCGGTGGAACTGGTCAAGCAATATAAGATCGGTCCGCTCTACACACCGCCGGTCATCAGCAAGCCCGGCCGGTGGGGCACGATTTCCGCGCCCGGTGTTCAGGGCGGGACCAATTGGCCCGGCGGATGCTATGATCCAGAAAGCCATACCGTCTTCGTCTATTCCAAGACTCAGCCATCGGTCATGGGCATCATCCCGAACAAGGATCCCAGCGTTTCCGAATTCCCGTATGTCCATGGCATCGCCGGACGGGATGTCGCGCCGCAGGTGGCGATGGGAGCGGAGCGGGCCGACCAGTTCCGCCGTCCGCCAGCACCAAAGCCGGGTTCCGACCCGCCACCCGGTTTCCTGATGGTCGATGGCCTGCCGTTGCTGAAGCCACCCTATGGTCGGATCACTGCGATCGACCTCACCAAAGGGGATCTGAAATGGCAGATCGCCCATGGCGAAACGCCCGACAATGTGCGCAATCACCCGGCGCTCAAGGGTTTGAAAATTCCGCGGACCGGCCGATCGGGCAATCTGGGGCCACTTTGTACCAAGACATTGGTGATCTGTGGAGAAGCCGGCTTCTACACCAACGAATATGGCATCCGGGGTGCGATGCTGCGGGCCTATGACAAGGCGACCGGCGAGGAGAAAGGCGCGGTCTATATGCCCGCGCCACAGAGCGGATCGCCCATGACCTATATGTTGAACGGGCGGCAGTATATCGTCGTCGCCATTGGCGGCGGCAACTATAGCGCGGAGCTTGTGGCATTCAGGCTGCCGGGAGTGGCATGATGAAAGTGAAGAACGGATATTGGGCTGCCGGTGCGGCGCTGCTGCTTGGCGGCGCCGTGATCGCACACGCGCAGGCACCTGAACGTAATGTCTGGACGGGCGTTTATAGGGCGGAGCAGGCAGAGCGCGGCAAGATTGCCTATGCGGAAAACTGCGCCGCCTGCCATGGCGACACACTGGCCGGCATCGACGTAGCGCCGGCGCTGGTCGGTCCGACCTTCCTCAACAATTGGAACAACACATCGGCCGGTGACCTGTTCAGCCGCATCCAGTCCACCATGCCCTTGAATGCGCCGGGCAGCCTTGGCGGCCGGAAGGTGGCGGACATCGAAGCCTATATGTTCGAAGCCAACGGATTTCCGGCCGGCAATCTCGCGCTTCCGCCCAACGCCGCGCTGATGCCCAATGTACGGATCGTAGCCCAGAAGCCGGAGAAATAGCTTCGGCTATTCTCCGGCCCATTCGGGAACCTTCTTCGTGCGGGCGAGGAAGTCGGCGACGCCGCGCCGGAAGTCTGCGCTTCCATAGACCTGGGCGATCAAATCCTCGATGTTGGGCAGGTTGCCGAAGGTCATCCGGCGTATCATGTCCTTGGTCGCGCGCGTCGTCAGCGGCGCGTTCTCCGCCGCCCGGATCGCCAGGGCCTCCGCCTCCGCATCCAGCGCCTCGCGCTCCACGATCCGCAGCAGGAACCCACTGGCAAGCAGCTCTTCCGCCGTCAGCATCTCGCCAAGCAGCACCATGCGCTTGGCGCGCTGGACGCCTATGGCGCCCCCGATACGCGCGACGCTGGCTGCGGAAAGGCAGTTGCCGATCGTCCGCCCGATCGGGGAGCCGAACCGGGCGTCCCGCGTGGCGATGCGAAAATCGCAGGCGGAAGAGATGTTGATCCCTCCACCGACTGCCCAACCCTCGACGACGGCGATGGTGGTGCAGGGGATAGCGTCCACCGCACCCATGCATTCGTCGATCTCGCGTTCATAATCGACGCCCTGCTGGCCCGTTTGGTAGTCGGCGAACTTGGAAATGTCGGTGCCCGATATGAAGGCCTTTCCGCCCACGCCGCGAAAAACCGCTACGCGGATGGAAGGGTCAGATGCAATGTCGCGGGCTGCATCGCGCAGATTGTGCCACATCGCGCTGGTGAGCGCGTTGTGGGCTGCAGGATTGTCGAACCGGATATGGGCCTGATTCCCCCGCTTTTCGTAGATTAGTCGCGCATCGCTCATTGCGCCGCTTCCTTGTCTGCGGCGAGCAGGCCCCTCTCCACCAGTTCTTGACGAATCGCATCGCTATGTTCGTTCAGCAGGGGAGGGGGCAGGCGGACTTCCTGCGGAGTACCGCGCATTTTCACAGGGAAGCCCAGCGCCTTGAACTCGCCTTCTATAGGATGCGGCACTTGCATGACCATGTCGCGGGCGGCGGCCTGCTCGCTTACCACGGCTTCGCCATAGTCGAGAATGGGAGCGGCGGGTACGCCGGCATCGAGCAGAGCGTCAATCCATTCCTGCTTGGGGCGGGTAAGGAAGGTCGGCGCCAGATCCTCGATCAGCGCGATCCGATTGGCCACGCGCGCGGCATTGGTGGAATAGCGCCGGTCGTCCTGCAACTCGGTACGGCCTAGAACGCCCAGAAAGGTCAGCCACAATCCCTGGTTCGCGGCACCGATGACGAACCATCCGTCCGAAGCCTGCACCGCCTGGTAAGGGGCAGACATGCGGTTGGCCGATCCGATCGGCGTAGGGGATTTGCCGGTTCCCCACAATTCGGTGGTTTCCCAGATCGAAAGTCCGAGCGCTGCCTCCAGCAGGGATGCGTCGATATATTGGCCCTGACCGCTCTTCTCGCGGCCGATAACTGCCGAAAGGATCGCATAGGCAGAAAACAGGCCTGCGCCCAAATCTGCTACCGCTATGCTGTTCTTGGCTGGTTCCATGCCGGGGAAGCCGTTAGAACTGAGGATGCCGGACATGGCCTGCGCGATAAGGTCGAAGCCGGGCCGCTGCGCCCAAGGACCGGTCTGCCCAAAGCCGGAGATGCTCGCATACACGAGGCGCGGGTTGATCTTAGACAGCGTGTCATAATCGATGCCGAGGCGTCCCGCGACGCCCGGACGGGCGTTTTCAACCAGCACGTCCGCGCTTCTTACAAGAGCGTAGAGCACCTCCCGGTCGGCATCGTCCTTGAGGTTGAGCGCGATGCTTCGCTTGTTTCGGTTAAGCGCGAGGAAACCCGGACTATCTTCACCCTTCAAACGAAAGCCCATCGAATGCCGGGTCGAATCTCCGGTCTTGGGCGGCTCGATCTTGATGACATCGGCACCCATGTCGCCCAACAGCATGCAACAGAATGGGCCTGCCATGACCTGCGAAATATCGAGTACCCTGATGCCAGCCAGAGGCAGCGTCGCCATAGTCCTTCTCCCTGAAACGCCGACCTAAGCCGCGCAAATTTTCAACCTCAGATCATATTGTATATGATTTGACCGTCTGCTAGCATCCTGCTTACGAAAGAACAACCGGGCTTGTCGACATAAGGTCGAACCCCGCCTTCAGGAGAGGCATGTCGTTGAACTTCCCATCTGTTTTCCGCCATTCCACGGCGTTGGTCTCCGTCTTTTCCCTCACCGCGGCCGCCCTGGCCGGCGCTGCCGCCGCCGCACCCTCCAAGGACGCGGACTGGGGGAGCTATGGCCGCGATCCCGGCGGTGCCCGTCACTCGCCGCTCAAGCAGATCACGACTGCTAACGTCGCCAACCTGCGCCAGGCGTGGGTATATCACATGCGGCCGGCAGGCGTGACCGCCGATGTGGGGCCGATGCCTGACGGGATGCGGGCGAAATTCGCCACGGGCTTCTCCGCGTCCGAAGCGACGCCGCTGGTGGTGGACGGCGTCATGTTTCTTTCCACACCCTATAATCGCGTGGTCGCGCTCGACGCCGCAACGGGCAAGGAACGGTGGGTCTATACGCTCGCCAACAAGGATCAGCCCTCGACCCGCGGCGTTGCATATTGGCCGGGCGAGAAGGGGAAGGGCGCGCGCATCTTCTTCGGGACAAGGTCCGGCAAGCTCATCGCACTGGATGCAGCAACTGGCCAGCTTATCAGCGACTTCGGCGAGACCGGCATGGTCAACATGAAGACGCCCGAGGTCATGAACGGCTTCAGGGGCGCGCCACTGGGCATGAGCAGCCCGCCTGCCATATACAAGAATCTGGTGATCACGGGGTCGCGCGTGCAGGAGATGCCCGTGAAGGGCGCAGCGGGCGACGTTCGCGCATGGGACGCGCGGACCGGCAAGCTGGTGTGGACGTTCCACAGCATTCCGCACGACGGGGAGCCTGGCGCTGAAACTTGGGAACCCGGCAGCGCGAAGAGCCGTTCCGGCACGAACGTCTGGACCTTCGTCCAGGTGGACGAGAAAAGGGGTATCGCCTACCTCCCTATCGGGGCGCCGACTTTCGACCGCTGGGGTGCGGACCGCAAGGGCGCCAACCTGTATTCCAATTCGGTGGTTGCGGTGGATGCCGCGACCGGCAAGTATCTCTGGCATTTCCAGACGGTTCATCACGACATCTGGGATCTGGACCTGCCGACATTGACGCTGGTGGATATCAAGCGCGGCGGCCGCGTCACGCCCGCGCTGGTGGCGATGAACAAGACCGCGATCATGTTCATCCTCGATCGTGTGACCGGCAAGCCGCTGTTCGACGTGCGCGAAGTGCCCGTGCCCACCGAAACCGACGTGCCGGGCGAGCAGCCTTGGCCGACCCAGCCGATGCCGGTCGCTCCGCCTCCGCTCACGCGGCTTGCCTACAATGCGGACGATATTCTGGACGTTACGCCGGAACTGAAGTCCCGATGCGAGGCGTTGGTCAAGAAGCTGAACATCACCCCCAGCAAGCCGTTCCAGCCGCTGCGCGCCGACAGCGCCATCAACTTCTTTCCTGGAAGCCTGGGCGGCGTCGACTGGGGCGGCGGGGCCTTCGATCCCGGCCTTGGCCTCTATGTCATCAACCTGAATGAACTCGCCAGCCCGCAGCAACTGGAACAGCAGCCGGACGGCTCCTGGGGGATGAAGGGTGGATATGCCTATTTCGCTGACATGGAAACGGGCTTCCCGTGCCACAAGCCGCCATGGGGCGAATTGGTGGCCGTCGATGTGGTCAAGGGCACCGTGGCATGGCGGCGTCCGCTTGGCGATACGGGGCATCCGGCGCTCAAGGACGCAGGCATCACCAGCGCGGGCGGACCATTCACGACCGCGGGCGGCCTCACCTTCATTGGTGCGACAAAAGACCAGCGCTTCCGCGCGTTCGAGACCAAAACCGGCAAACTGCTGTGGACTGGCGAGCTGCGCGGTTCGAGCTATGGCACGCCGATGACCTATGCCGCCGGGAAACGGCAGATGGTGGCCATCGTTGCAACAGGGGGCTTCGCATTTTCACCGGCGACCAGCGACGAAGTGGTCGCTTATGCACTGCCCTGAGGACATTTTATGCGTAAAGTTGGATTGATGATCATGGCGCTTGCCCTGCCCCTGATGGGGGCAGGTGCGCTGGCGCAGCAGGTGCCTACAACTGCGGCGACGCCGCCACCTGGACCGGGCCTTGATCTCATTAACGAGCGTTGCGGCTTCTGCCATACGATAGGACAGGTGTTCCAGAAGCGGCGCACCGAAGCGGACTGGGCGGCGACGGTTCAGGGCATGGCGGATCGCGGAGCGGAAGTATCGCCCGAAGAGATCAAGACGATCACAGCCTATCTTGCGCAAAATTACGCGCTGTCGCCCGCTACCCCTGGCGCTGCTCCCGCGCCCGCCGGCAAGTAGGTATAGGGGCAGCGGTATCGCTGCCCCCTGGCCTCATTTCAAATTGGCATAGAGCGGCAACATGCCCTTCACCTTGCTGCGCAGGCGGTAGATGCTGGTGCTGCCCGTGATGTAGACCGTGTGGCCGTCCCCCGCGAAGGCAAGGTTGGCGGCGGTTTCCGGCAGTTTGATCTGGCCCAGCAGCTTGCCCTGTGATGTGAAGATACGAATGCCGCCTGGGCTGGTCAGCCAGATGTTGCCCGCCGTATCCACCTTAAGCCCATCTACGCCGCCGCGGCCACTCAACTGGATAAGATTGCGCGGAGCTGAGAGGGTGCCGTCCGCCTTCACGGAATAGGCGCGGACGTACATTTGCGGGCCGTAATTCCCAACATAGAGCGTCTTGAAGTCGGGCGAGAAGCCGATGCCGTTAGGCAAGGTCATGTCGGTGATGACGGGCGTGAGCTTGCCCTTCGCATAACGGAACACCGCATTATAGGGTAATTCCTTCGCGGGATCCTTGTCCATGCCGTTAAAGAGGCCGAAAGGCGGATCGGTGAACCAGAGCGCGCCGGACTTGTCGTAAACGAGATCGTTGGGGCTGTTGAGCCGCTTGCCCTCATAATCGGACAGGAAGGGCTTGATGCTCTTGTCCTTACCGACCTTGACGATGCGGCGAGCGCCCATCTGCGCCATCAGGACGGTGCCGTCGGGCGCTGGTGCCATGCCGTTCGATCCGATGCTGGCGCCCGCCGGCGGATTGGGAAGGCCGCCGGAATTGGGGATGAGTTCCTCGACCTGTCCGTCGGGAGATACTGCACGCATCTTGTCTCCGGACACGTCCGAGAACCAGAGACGCCCATCGCGCCACATCGGCCCCTCGGTGAAACCGAAGCCCGTCGCGACCTTCTCGATCTCAGTCCCCGGCGCGATGATCGCATCCAGGCTCGGGTCAATCCGTTCGATGGAGTGCGCTGAAGGAGCCGGCGCCTGCGCAAGAAGGGGGGCTGAATTGAAATATCCCAAGGCGACGGCCAGCAGGGCAGCGCGTGATCGAGATCGCATGGACTTGGTTCCTCCGATGAAGATTATGAGTGATAGGCCGGTTCGAGGCGACGGGTTCAACCAAGACCGGCCATGCAGTAGTCAGCGGCGCGGGCGCAGGCGCGCGTCCATTGCTGCGCGATATTTGGCCTTCGCGGCAAGATCGCGCGCGACGCCAATCACCATCAGCTCAAGCGGCTTGTCGCCTGCCTGCCGAATGCCCCGCGCCGCGCCCAGATCGATCGGGATAGCATCGCCCGCGACAATGGCAGCTGTCTGGGTTCCAACCGTCACCTCTCCTGCGCCGGCGATCACATAATAAACCTCGCTCATGTCCGGCTCCGTCCTGCTTGCGAGAGACGCGCCAGGCGGCAGGAGGACATGGTCGACATAGGTCCATGGCGTCGAGAAGATGGTCGGACCAAGCGCGCGACGGTAGAGGACGGCTGCCGACGCATCCGGCAAGCTTTCAGCCGCAGGCTTCAGCAGGCTACGATCCAGCCGCATCGTGATGAACTGCGGCACGGGATCGAGCGTCACATTGGTTCGGGCATCCCCCAGATCGAAATTGTCGTAGCTCTTCGTCATGCCCACATTGACATTCAGCCATTGCAAGGGCTTGTCCGTGGGATTGTAGATGGCATGGGCGTGGCCCATCCTGTCGGGAACGCCTGCAGGCCCTGCAATGCGGGATGTGCGCCCGTCGATCGTGAATTCCGCCTCGCCATCGAGGATGACGAACATCTCCTCGCAATCATTGTGGAAATGCTGGCCTATTCCGCTCCGCGGGGCGATTTCGCCGCGATGCAAGAAGATCAAGTTGGTGCTGAGGGCATCCGCGCCGAGCAACGGTCCGAACTTCATCGTCCCCGCGCCGCCATGCACGCCCGAGGCCACGCCCATTGCTTCGGCCTTGCTATGGGCGACATCGAGATTCTGGGTGCTCTGGCCATAGGACACGGCCGACCAGCCTAGCGCGGCCATCATCACCAGCGGCCGTAGAGCCAAGTTGCTCATCCTATCCCCTCCAATGCCTTGCTCTTGTCTGATTATGCGGACATACATCCACCTTGTAGCGAATCATATACTATATTGTCTGGCAGGCAAGTCAGAGGCGGGAGAGATGCTAATGGGCGAAGCTGCAAGATCTCGGGTCAGACTTTACCTGATATTCCTGTTGTTCATCATCAGCGCGATCGCGTTTTTGGACCGGACCAATATTTCGGTGGCCGGCGTTGAAATGCGCAAGGAATATGCGATCGATCAGGTCGAACTGGGGTGGGTCTTCAGCGCCTTCCTCATCGGGTATGCGCTGTTCCAGGTTCCCGCCGGCTGGCTTGCAACGCGCTTTGGGCCTCGCATCGTTCTGACCGGGGCGTTGATCTGGTGGGGCCTGTTTACCGCCGCGACTGCGCTCATCCATCCGCAAGGCAGCGGCGCTCTGCTGTTGCTTGCACTGACTCGATTTGCGTTGGGGATCGGCGAGTCGGTCGTCTACCCTTGCGGCAACCAGTTTCTGTCGCGCTGGATTCCAGCGCAAGAGCGCGGCAAGGCCAATGGCTGGATCTTTGCCGGTGTCGGCGCAGGATCCGGCATTACGCCTCCGCTCATCACGGCGATCATATTGTGGGGCGGCTGGCGCGCATCCTTCTATGTCTGCGCGGCCGTCGGGCTTGCCGCCGCCGGGATCTGGTTCTGGCTTTCAAGGGATCGTCCGCAGGAGCATCCCTCCGTCAATACCGCCGAACTCGCGCATATCGAGGCTGGTCTCCCGCCTGCAAAGGCGCGATCAGGCGATCCCATTCCATGGCGCGCGATCCTCAGCAGCCGCAACGTGTGGGGGCTGTTCGTCAGCTATTTCGCCTTCGGCTATGTCATCTGGATCTTCTTCAGCTGGTTCTTCATCTATCTTGCCGAAGCCAGACAGTTGGACGTCAAGTCAAGCGCGATCTTCTCCATGCTGCCCTTCCTTTGCATGACCTTCGGCTGCTTGGCTGGCGGGGTGATCAACGACCGGGTTTCGGCCCGTTACGGCCTTTATTGGGGACGGTCGGGCCTTGGGATCATATCTTTCGTCCTTACGGGACTATTTCTGGCGAGCGGCTCCATGGTGGACAATGCGCCGCTCGCTGTGCTGATCCTGGCGGGCGGCGCTGGCGCCATCTACCTGTCGCAAAGTTCCTTCTGGTCGGTGACCGCCGACATTTCCGGCCAGCATAGCGGCGTGGTGTCGGGGGTCATGAACATGGGATGCCAGATCGGCGGCGCGCTCACCTCAACCCTGACGCCCATGATCGCTGCCCAGTTCGGCTGGACCGCAGCATTCATCGCCGGCTCCGCAGTCGTCCTGACGGGGGTCTTGGCATGGGCTGTGGTCGATCCCAACCGGCTACTTGAGCCGGTTGGGATCGACCGGAGCCTCGAATCCACTACTGGCGCCGTGACAGCCTGACGGTAAAGGGCTTGCGGCCTTCAATGTCGAAGAAAGTCGTGCCGAAAGGGGTGCGACGCACATGGATGAGGTCACCAACGGTGGGCGGAGGCGCGACTGTGGTCGTGTCGTATGATGTGCCGTCGGCCAATTCCAATCTATAATAGCCGTGGCGAAGCGGCACCACCGCCTTCAGCCGGCTGTCGAAATCGGTCCGGCTTTTCAAGGCCTCGCGCTGGTCGAGATTGGTGTTGGACAGGGCAGGACTGGTTGCGGGCGGGGCGGAAGACGGCGCGGGACGCGGAGCTGGCGCTGCACCTGATTGGACCGCGCGACCGGATCGCGCGTCATAGCAAGCCAGGCGGTTGGACGGATCGTCGATGCTTGCACATCGATCATCCTGAGCGAAAAGGGTGACGGGCTGCCCTATCAGAAGCGCGCTGAACGCCCATTTCCAGTTAACGTTCACATTCCGTCTCCTCTGATGTCATTATTCGTTTGACTAAAGCCCGGTGATCATATCCTATATGATAAATTGCAAGACGCAAAAGTCTGCTGAAGGGGAGGAATGATGACGATCTTCAAGGCCGCTTCCTATC